>CAXTTW010000070.1:0-5679 GCA_964247255.1 uncultured Acidobacteriaceae bacterium | reverse complement strand
CGGTGAGGGCCGAGGACGAAAGGCGGAGGTCAAGGTCGATCAACGTCGCTGATGCCGGATATAAGTGTCTTCTATCCCGATAGGCAGAGCGCGGGTGGCGACGGTACGCTGTCTGTTGACCATTGTCGACCACCAGGAGAACCCACTTGTCTGAACTGCGCGACTTTCTTTCCCTTTCCTACACCGAGCTCGAAAAGCTGAATCTTGAAGCCAAGAACGACCGGCGGAACCGGATCGCGCCCGAGGAGATCCGCGAGAAGCGCCTGGCCTACCTGCGCGGGGAGGACCGGATCAAGGCCGTGACCGTGTTGTTTTCGGACCTTGAAGGCCGTCTGCACATGCTGGACTACGATAAGAAGTTCCTGGTGGGCAGCTACGACAACCTGACCTTTGATGGCTCGTCGATCCGCGGCTTCACGGCGCAGCGCGAGTCCGACCTGCGCCTGGGCATCGACTGGGCTGCGTTTTACTGGCCGCCGGCCGACGTATTCGGGCCGGGCAAGGTCCTGGTCTTCGGCGAGGTGATCGATAAGGACGGCAAGCCGTACACGGGAGACATGCGCGGGGCGCTTAAAACGTTCGCGCAGCGCCAGTTCGACACGAATGGCTACACGCTGAACGCCGCGAACGAGATCGAGGGCTTTCTGTTCGAGGGCCGGGACGCGGAGCGTCTGTTCCACAAGCGAGGCCGCTTCGACTACGTGAACCAGGGCGGCTACTACCACTCGCTTCCGGGCGACCCTCTACGGGACTTCATCGATCGGGCGGCCGAAGTACAACGGGCCATGGGGTTCGAGAACGAAAAGGACCACCCCGAGGTCGCGCCCTCGCAGTTCGAGATCAACTACAGCTACGGCGAGGTGGTGGCGGCGGCGGACCAGATTCAGCTCTACAAGCTGATCTGCCGGCAGCTGGCGCAGCAGATGGGGATGACGGCGTCGTTCCTGCCGAAGCCGGTGGTGGGGGTCAACGGCTCGGGCATGCACACCAACGTGTCGATCACGGCCGGCGGCAAGAACATCTTTTGGGACGCGGCGGGCGAGGAGAAGCTCGCGCCGGTGGCCTGGGAGTTCATCGACCGCATCCTGACCTACGGCAGCGACATATGCCTGCTGCTGAACTCGAGCGTGAACGCGTACCGGCGGCTGGACCCTCATTTTGAAGCGCCGAACCAGATCAAGGCCTCGGCCACGGACCGCGGCTCCATGGTGCGGGTGCCGATCGGCAACGAGAAAAGCGCGCGAGTGGAGGTCAGGTCGGTAGGACCGGACGCCAACCCTTACTTAGTGCTGTACTCGATTTTCCGGTCGGGGCTGGAGGGCAAGAAGTCCGACATCGCCAACCTGCGGCAGGCGGAGCGGTATCTGCCGGATAACATCTACACGGCGCTCGAGGACTTCAAGGCTTCGGCGTGGACGACCGAGTTGCTCGGCGAAGATGTGAAAGCGAGGTACGCGGACCTGAAGCAAGGCTCGGCGGATAGGTGCCCTAAGTTATTGGGTACCTTTGTGAAGCCGAGTGAGGTGCAGTTTCACCACGAGGTGTACAACCAGTATCTTTGGAATGAGTTTTAGCCGGTAAAAGAAAGGCGCTCACCGGAAGGAGCGCCTTTTCCCTTTTCCCGCGATCATCGACTCCGATGCATCCTCGGGTTAGTACGCGGCGACTCCGTTCGCACCGGTCTGCGGAGCTTCCGGGAAAACACTTCCAATCGGAGTCAGTGAGCCGTCCGAGCCGACGAAGAAACCGGCAAGCTGACCATTGACGCTGAAGAAATCATAGAGGTACTTTCCATCCGCGGAGAGCGCCATATCGATAGGAAAGGATGTGGCCGGTATCGGAGGAAAGATGACGGGGTTCGCGGCCGGCACGGTGGCCGCCACGCCTAGCGAAGTGAGCTCGCCGCTTTTGGCCAGGCCGTAGTACCCGATGGTGCTCGTGGTGGTGTTCGAAACCCAGGCATATTCACCGTTCGTGACGACCCAGCAGCTTCTTCCGCCGAATGAGTTCGCCTGATCGCTTATGACCGTGAGGGTGTTGTCGGAGTTGACGGTGAAAGAGGAGGTATAGGAGCGATCGAGCGAAGGAGCGTTCGCGAAGGTTACAAGAAGCTGTCCAGAGGGGGTGAAGGTCATCCCGAAAGGCCAGACACCGTTCACCCGATTGAACACCGGGTTGGTCAGCGAGCCATCGGCCGCAATCGTGAAAACATCGACGGTCCTGTTATCTCGCTCGGAGATGACCAGTTTTCCACCGTCGGGCGAAATAACCGCCGTGGATGGACCCACATCCAGATCGCTGAGCGTTTTCTGCGAGTTCGGGAGAGGTTGAAGCCGGCCCGATGGCTCAAGCCGAAAGCCCGCGGTGTGAACGGTGCTACCCGCGTTAAGGACATAGACGCGGTCGTTATGGATACCGAGGCTGATCGGGTTGCCCCCGCCCGACGCCGTGACACTGACGAGCTGAAGGCGTTCCGGTCTCACCCGGAAGACCGAAAGGTCGCTGGTACCCGCGTTGACGACGAGCAGGAAGCGGTGGTCTGCGGTCAGAACGACGGAGTTCTGCGACTCGAGCGGATCGTTGATGCCGCCCTGCCCGCGCCCGCCGGTCGGAAACCGGCCGAGCGCGCGCAACTCGCCGTTCGTAGCTCGGGCATACATGATGACTGAGTTCGCGCTCGCATCATTGGTGGCGACGAACACAGCTCCGGGGCGCTGAGCATGCGCACCGAAGGGTGCGGCTGAGGCAATGACGGCAGTGAGGAGGGCTAACCGTTTAAGAGTCATAACCGAGACCCTAACATCGTTTATTTCAAGGCGCCTTCCGGAATGCCGGTTTTATCGTCAGACTGAGCTTACCGCCCGAAGTGCGCGGCGTTCTTCTCGGTAAAGTGCGACCACTTCTCGGGCAGGTCGTCGCCGGCGAAGATAGCGGAAACGGGGCAGACGGGGACGCACGCGCCGCAGTCGATGCACTCGACCGGGTCGATGAACAGCTGGTCGGCGGAACCGAAGTCGCCCTCGTCCTTCTTGGGGTGGATGCAGTCGACCGGGCAGGCGTCGACACAGGCATGGTCCTTGGTGCCGATGCAGGGTTCAGCGATAACGTAAGCCATTGCTTGATGCGTCTCCGAAGCGGGTATGCCCCTGATTCTAGCAGCGTCCGGCGCGGGGTCAACCGGGCTGTTTGCGCTCGGCCGCAAACTTGGCCGGGGTGAGCATCGGCGAAAGCGCGCGCCCGGCGAACATATCCGCGAACAGGCCGAGCAGCTCGCCTTCGAGCGCGCCGTTGGTCGCCAGAACCTCCTGGCTGTCCAGCAGAAAGGGGCTGCCGTCGAACCGGGTCAGCGTGCCGCCTGCTTCAAGCACCAGCAGCGCGCCGGCGGCCGTGTCCCACGGATTGAGCCGGAACTCCCAGTAGCCGTCCACGCGGCCCGCCGCGACGTAGGCCAGGTCGAGCGCCGCGGACCCGGCCCGGCGCGCCCCATGCGAGCGCATCGTGAACTCATGATAAAAGTGCGGGTTGGGGTTTTGGTGGCGTGACTTGCTCGGAAAGCCCGTGGCGACCAGAGCCTGCGCCAGGGTGGGCGTGCGTGAAGCGCGGATAGCCCGGCCGTTCAGGAACGCGCCCCGGCCGCGCTCGGCGGTGAACATTTCGTCGCGGAGCGGGTCGTACAGCACCGCCGCAACCAGCGTGCCGTCCCTGTCGGTTCCGGTCGGCCGGTGCTCAAGGCCGAGTGAAACGCAGAACACCGGAAAGCCATGGGCGAAGTTGGTCGTGCCGTCCAGGGGGTCCACGTACCAGCGGTATTCGGCATCGAGCCTCCGCCGGGTGCCCTCCTCGCCGAAGATGCCGTGGTCCGGAAACGCCTCGGACAAGCGGGCCAGGATCAGCGCCTCGGATTGGCGGTCGGCTTCGGTGACCAGGTCGACGTCGGTCTTGTACTCGGTCTGGACGCCGCGGGCATAGAAGTCGCGCAACAACGCTCCTGCTTCGCGGGCGATCGGCTCGGCCCGGTCGACGAACTGCCAGTTTGAGTTCACGTCCATGCTGCTCCTTGTGCGCGGCCCCTGGCTCCCCCGCGGCGGCCTGTTCGATTGTAAGCGGGTCACGGTGCCGTGGAAGGCCGGTAGTAGCCCGCGCGGGAGTGCGCGACACTTCCCGGGGGCGCGCCTTCAAGGGTGATCTTTACGGAGCGGAAGCCGCCCGGGCCGCCGAGGCCGGGCTTCGCGCCGTTGCGGGGCGCGTAGGCCAGCAGGTACTGCGTCCGCAGGTCGTCGATAACCTTATGCAGGGCGGCGTCCAGGCCGGTCTGGTCCACGTAGATGGCGCGCCCGCCGGTCTCCTCGCTCAGGGTTATCATCGCGTGCTCGCCCGCGATGTCGCGGCCCGCGTCGGCCTCGATCGGCGTGTCGATCAGCGAGTAAATGCGCACATCGTCGCGCTGCGCCTCGGCCAGGGCCTCGTCGAAGGAAGTGCCGCCGACCGTGTTGCCTCCGTCTGAAACCACGACCAGCACCTTGCGACCGTCGTGCGGCGCGAGCGCTTGCGAGGCCAACAGGGTTGCGGCGTAGAACGCGGTTGCCGGGCCGCGGCCCAGGTCGTGCAGCCCCGCATCGACCCGGCGCACGCTCGGGGTAAACGGCACCACCTCGCGCACGTCGGAGTTGAAGCCGAACAGGGCCAGCTGGTCGGGTTTCGCCGTCGGCCTGCCGAGCAGGGCCTGCGCGAAGGTGTGCGCGGCGTGCTGTTCAAGCGAGGTGTCCTTGCGGGTGGACCCGCTGGTGTCGATAGCCAGCACCACCGACAAGGGCACGCCCGTCTGCTTTTCGAAGACCCGGATTGTCTGCGGCACGCCGTCCTCGGTAACGGCGAAGTTGGGCTGGAGCAGGTCGGTGACCGGCGCGCCGTGGGCGTCGGTGACATTGACGAACAAGTTGACCAGGCGAACCTGGACGCGGATGGTATCGTCCTGTGCGAAGGCCGGCGGCCCAAGCAACAACACCAGCCAGATCAGCCGCTTCATGACCCCGCCCCAAGCTCCGTCGGGAAAGGCTCGCCGTCGGCCCAGACTGCTCCGTCGGCGAAAAACTCCTGCTTCCAGATCGGCACGGTCTTTTTGAGCGTGTCGATGATCCAGCGGCAGGCCTCGAAGGCGGCGCCGCGATGGGCGGAGGCGACCGCGATCAGCACGGAAGTTTCGCCGATCTCGAGCCGGCCTAGGCGGTGGTGGAGCAAGGCTTCCCGCACGGGGAAGCGGGTCAGGGCCTCGGCGACCAGCCCCCGCATTTGTTCGAGCGCCATGGCCTCGTAGGCGTGGTAATGCAGGTACAGCGTCCGGCGGCCCCGGGTGTTATCGCGGACGATGCCGTCGAACAGAACCACCGCGCCGTCCGGGCCGGCCTTGACCTCCGCGAGCGCGGCCGCGGGGTCGAGCGGGTCCGTGACGAGCAGGACGGACTCGAGGCCGCCGCTGACCGGGGGCAGCAGGGCGACCTCGTCCCCTGGGTTGAGCGGCTCCGTGCGCGCCGCGTACTGCCGGTTAACAGCCACGGCGAGCCCCGGCCAAAGCCCACTGAGCGCCGGCGCGGACCGGCCGAGCAAGTCCAGCAAATCCCCGGCGCGGCTGCCCTCGGGCAGCTCGAAACCCCGCTCGGACGCGCCGAAGCTGTCGCGGAG
>CAXTTW010000069.1:0-8922 GCA_964247255.1 uncultured Acidobacteriaceae bacterium | reverse complement strand
CGTTCCGCCCGTTCGTCCCCCCGGGCGAAACGCGCCCTGAGCTCACCGCCCGCGCCCTGCTCCTCGGCTCCTTCTTCGGCCTGCTGTTCGGCGCGGTCACGGTCTACGTAGGCCTGCGCGCCGGGCTTACGGTCGCCGCTTCCATCCCCATCTCGGTCCTCTCTATCTCCGTGCTGCGCGCGCTCGGCCGCGCATCCATTCTCGAGAACAACATCGTCCAGACCACCGGCAACGCGGGCCAGTCCATCGCCGCCGGAGTCATCTTTACCCTGCCCGCGCTCATCTTTCTCGGCTTCGACCTCGAATACGCCCGCATCTTCTTCCTCGCGCTGCTCGGCGGCTGGCTCGGCGTCCTATTTATGATTCCGCTCCGACGGCAGCTCATCGTGGAAGAGCACGGCACGCTCACCTACCCCGAGGGGACCGCCTGTGCCGACGTCCTGCTCGCGGGCGAGCGCGGCGGCTCCTTCGCGAGCCGGGTGTTTCTCGGCCTCGGCCTGGGCGCGGTGTACACCCTGTTCCAGAACGAAAACCTGCTCGGCGCGTGGCCCGGCACCCCCAACTATGAGCCCGACCTGGGCCCCGGCCATGTGCTGCGTGGCGCGGCCATCCGCTGCGACGCTACGCCCGAGTACCTCGGCGTCGGCTACATCATCGGCCCGCGCGTCGCCGGGACTATCTTCGCGGGCGGTGTCTTTTCCTGGCTGGTGCTCATGCCGGCGATTTACTTCTTCGGCTCGCACATGCCGGGGGCGCTCTATCCCGGCACCAAGCCCATCGCCGCCATGAGCCCGTCGGAGCTCTGGTCGACCTACGTGCGGCCCATGGGCGCGGGCGCGGTCGCCGCCGCCGGACTGCTCACTCTGCTCCGGACCCTGCCTACGATCTTCAACGCTCTCCGCGCCGGATTCGCAAGCGCTGTTCAACGCAAGGCCGCAGTCGCGGAGGGCCGGACAGACCGCGACCTGCCTCCCTCGGTCGTCCTCTGCGGCTCGGTCCTGCTGGTCGCGTGCATCTTCCTGTTCCTGACGTTCAAGCCCGTGCCCGGCGCGCAAACTTCCCTGCTCGCCAACTTCGCTGCTTCTCTTCTGATCGTCGTTTTCGGCTTCTTGTTCGTCACCGTTTCGTCCCGCATCGTGGGCCTGATCGGCTCTTCCGCTAACCCGCTCTCCGGCATGACGATCGCGACCCTGATGGCCACCGCCGCCATCTTCCTCGTCAACGGCTGGACCGCCCCCGCCTTCGCCTCGCTCGCCCTCACTATCGGCTCGGTGGTGTGCATCGCCGCCGCCAACGCGGGCGACACCTCGCAGGACCTGAAGACCGGCTTCCTCATCGGCGCGACCCCCTGGAAGCAGCAGCTTGCGCTGATGGTCGGCGTCGTGGTCTCGACCGTCGCCATCGGCGCGACGCTCAATGCCATGAACCGCGGGCTGGAAGAGTTCCGGGCGACTTCCAAACCCTGGTCCGTCAGCATCCCGCATCAGGGCGTGCAGGTCCAGGGCCGGTTCCCACGCCCGCGCATCCATGTTTTGAACGACAAAGCGCTGCCCGCCGATCGTCCGGGCGGCGAGTACATCCTGCTGAACGCCCTCGGCTCCCACGAACTCGCCGACGGCAAGTACCTCTATAACCCTGCGACGCACTCGATAGAAGTCCAGTGGATCCAAGGCATCGGCAGCGAAAAAGCCGCCGCCCCCCAAGCCCGGCTCATGGCGACCGTCATCAACGGCATCCTCACCCGGCAGCTGCCCTGGGGCCTGGTGCTGCTCGGGGTGTTCCTGGTCGCGACGGTTGAGCTGCTCGGCATCCGCTCGCTCTCCTTCGCCGTCGGCGCATACCTGTCCATCGCCACCACCCTCGCCATCTTCACCGGCGGGCTCGTCCGCTGGTTCATCGACCGCGCCGTGCCGCCCGCCGAAGGTTCGGAAGAGATTAGCCCCGGCTCCCTCTATGCAAGTGGGTTGATCGCCGCCGGGGGTATCGTCGGCCTGCTCGGGGTCGTGCGCAAGCTGTTTGAGGCCAAATTCAACCTCGCGCTGCCGAACTTCCCGCATACCTTCCTCTTCAACGACGGGGTTTCGGTCCTGATGTTCGCCCTGCTGGCTTTCTCCCTGTGGTACTTTGCCCGCAAGCCGCTCAAGCCTTGACTATGGCCCCCCGCGCCGCTGCATGGCTCTTCTTCATCACCCTCGCCGGTTTCGAGCTCTTCCTCTGCACCCTCCCGCTGCTGCCCAACGGCGACGGTCCCGTTCACCTTTACCTGTCCTCTATCTTCTGGAAACTCGCCACTCACACTTCCCCCCTTCACGCGCACTACTACTCCATCCGCCACTTAGTCCAGCCTTACTCCTTCCACTATTACTTTCTCATTCTGCTCGAGCGCATAGTCTCCCCCGACGCGGCCGAAAAGCTCTTCGCCGCGCTTATCTGGGCTACCCTCGCCCTCGGCTTTCGCGCGCTTACCCGCGCCCTCGCTCCCGGCAACCCGCTGGCCTGCCTCCTTATCTTTCCCTTGCTGTTTTCCTGGCCTCTCTCCGCCGGCTTCTTCAACTTCACCTTCGCCGCCGGCCTGCTGCTTTTCGGGCTCGCGTTCTATCTCACGCGCCGCCTTGTGCCGTTCGCGTTCACGCTCCTTCTGCTCGTCCTCGCCCACCCCATCCCCTTGATGGTACTTATCTCCGTAACGGGCCTCGACTTACTCTTCCAGTCGCTTGCATCCCAAAGGGAGCACCGCCGGTTGATCCTGTCCGGCATCCAGCCTACCGCCTTCGCCCTCGCCTGCCTCGCCTTTCTTTTCCCCATCCTCATCGCCGACAAAGCCGCGGTCGCCGGCTCCCTCCGCACCATCCACTTCGACCCGCTCCGTTTGCGGAACATGCTCACGGGCCTGAATGTCAGCTACTTTCAAATCCATTCAGTCCTCGGCTGGACTTACCAGGCACTCATCGCCTTGATTCTGCCGCTTACGGCTTTCTTCTTTCTCCGCTCCGCCCCGCGCAAGCGCCCGCTTACCCCGAGTGACCGCCTCCTTCTCGCCACCCTGCTCTTCCTGCTCGCCAGCCTGTTCTTCCCTGAGAGCATGAACGGCTCCGCCTTGTTCGCTGTCCGCATGTGGTTCCTGGTCTGGCTGCTGCTGGCCGCATGCCTGCCCGCGTTCCTCCCCACCGTCGGGCTCCAGCGCGCGGCCGCGGCACTCGCCATGGCGGCGGCCGCGCTTTCGCTCGTGTTTGCCTTCACCTACCTGCGCCCGCTCGCCCGGCAACAAGCCATCCTGGAGCAAGCCCCGCTCCCTCTGCACGCGCGCGGCCTCTTCATCCAGCCCCCGTCCGGCGGCTACGGCCTCCTCACCCATACCTGGTGGGGCCTCAGTTTCTGGGACGGCGTCCGCGCCTTCTCCGCCCACGGTGACGTCCTCCTCAACACCCCCTGGCTCCAGCTCACCATCGTCCCTGTCGCCGAGAACGGCCGGACCGGCCTCCTGCGCGACCTCACCCCGAATCTCTGGTCCGAGAACCCCACCTGGCTGCTCCGCGAAACGACGACCGCGAACCGCGCCTCCATCCTCGCCCTTGCGGACTTCCTCCTCCTCGCCGACCCTAACGGTGCCCCGCCCCGCCCGCTCGCTCTCGCTCTCACCGTGCTGGGCCCGTTCGCCGGCCGGTGGCAGTGCGACGCGCGCGACTTTTACGCCATTTGCAAACGAAAATAGGACGCCAACTTTTCTGACCATCGGTACCGTGCCCGGTTCCACCGTTTTGGGGTAGCGTGGTCCTCAGAGGTGCTTCCTGATGAGTGCTCCAGCCCCCAAGCAAGCGCGGGTTTCCCTGCCCGCGACGGAATACCCCCTTCCAGCCCAGGCTTCGGAAACCGGTGCCGTGCCGGCCGACCAACTCATGAGCGTCACGCTCACGACCCGTCGGCGCAAGCCGCTCTCGCTCCACGAGCTGAACGGGCGCATCGTGAGCCGCGAAGAGTTCGACCAAAACTATGCCGGCGATCCGGACGACTTCACCGCGCTCCGGCAGTTTGCGCATGAGCACGGGCTCGCGGTGGATGAAGCCAACACCAGCCTGGCGCGGCGCTCGCTTTCCCTGCGCGGCACCGCGGCCCGCATGCAGCAGGCGTTCGGCATCACGCTCCACGCCTACCAGCACCTCGAGCACGGCAAGCACTTCCATGGCTACAAGGGCGCCCTGTCGCTGCCGGAGTCGATCGCGCCGCGCGTCGAGGCGGTGCTCGGGCTCGACTCCCGGCCCATCGCGAAAGCACACATCCGCGTGCGCCCGCAGGACGGCAGCATCGTCCGCGCTAATGCCGCCGGTACCAGCTTCACTCCGCTTCAGGTGGCAGCGCTCTATGGGTTTCCCACGAATCTGACGGGCGCGGGCCAAACCATCGGCATCATCGAGCTGGGTGGCGGGTACGAGGCGAGCGACGTCACGACCTATTTCCGAGGCCTCGGCCTGACACCGCCCTCGGTCGTCGCCGTCTCGGTCGACGGCGGCGCGAACGTGCCCGGCGGCGACCCCAACGGTGCGGACGGCGAAGTCGCGCTCGACATCCAGGTAGCTGGAGCGGTCGCGCCTGGCGCGCGCATTGCCGTGTATTTCGCGCCCAACACCGACCAGGGCTTTATCGACGCGATCACGACCGCGGTCCACGACACGGCCAACAAACCGAGCGTGCTGTCCATCTCCTGGGGCGGCCCGGAGCCAACCTGGACCCCGACCTCGCGGACGGCGCTCGACAACGCCTGCCAGTCCGCGGGCGCGCTGGGCATTACGGTGACGGTCGCTTCGGGCGATAACGGCTCGTCCGACGGGCAGGCGGGTAACACGGTCGACTTTCCCGCAGCGAGCCCGCACGTGCTGGCATGCGGAGGAACGGCGCTCAACGGTTCGGGTGCGTCGATCAGCTCGGAGGTGGTGTGGAACGACCAGCCGAGCGGCGGGGCAACGGGCGGCGGCGTGAGCACGACGTTTCCGCTTCCGAGCTGGCAGGGCAGCGCCGGCGTGCCCAAGGCGGGCGCTGCCGGGGGAGGGCGAGGCGTTCCGGATGTGGCGGGCGATGCCGCGCCGGGAACCGGCTACGGCGTTCTGGTCGACGGCAAACAGCAGGTGGTGGGCGGTACGAGCGCGGTCGCGCCACTGTGGGCGGGGCTGGTGGCGCTCCTAAATCAGGGGCGCGTGCAGGCCGGGCTCGCGCCGGTCGGCTTTCTGAACCCGCAGCTGTACGGGGCTCCCTCCTCCTTGCGGGACATCACGAGCGGCAACAACGGAGCCTACAGGGCGGCGAAGGGCTGGGATGCGTGTACCGGTTTGGGCTCGCCGAACGGGGCGGCCCTGGCGCAGCTTTTTACCGCTTCTGCGCCAGGCGGGACGGGGCCGGGTGGAAGCACGCCGCCGCCGGTGACGCGACCCGCGCCGCCGCCGGGCAAAAAGAAGCACAGGCACCACGGCTGATGCGGCGAGGGGAGAGGTCGCGCTTTCCCCTCCGCTCACGCGAAAACGGTGCGCAGAAAAACACCGATCTGCCCGAGAGCCGCGTTGCTTTGCGGGAACCGGGCGACGGTCGCGGGGCTGACCGGGAAATTGTGGTGCATGTCCGGCGCGTGCATGTGCGTGACCGGCACGCCGGCCCCCGCGAGCCGTTTCGCGTAGGCTATGCCCTCGTCGCGCAGTACGTCGTATTCGGCGGTGGCGACCAGCGTCGGAGGCAGAGCGGGGAAGACCGGGATGCGCAAGGGAGACAGGTTCGGGTCGTCCGGGTTCCCGCCGGGCGCATACTGATCCCAGAACCAGCGCATGCCCGACGCCTGCAGGCCGTAGCCGGTGGCGTTTTCCGCGTAAGACGAGTGCAGGCTGCTGGGGTGGTCAGTCACGGGATAAAGCAGTACCAGTGCCGACGGACGCGGCGCGCCCGGCTCGAAGCCGAGCCGATTGGCGGTGACGGCAGCGAGGTTCGCACCGGAAGAATCGCCGCCGAGGGCGAGCTTATCCGGGCTCCCGCCCCATGTGGGGGCGTTCTCGGCGGCCCAGAGAAATACGGCACGGGTGTCGTCGAGCGCGGCAGAATAGGGCGCTTCCGGGGCGAGGCGGTAGTTCACCGAGGCGATCAGGCAGCCGGCAAGGGGCGCGAGCAGGCGGCAGAAAGGGTCGTGCGTGTCGACCGATCCGGCGACCCATCCGCCGCCGTGGAGGTAGACGAGGGTGGGCGCGGGCCCGCGTGCCGGGATTGGCGGACGATAAAGACGAATCGTAAGATCGCCGGATGCGAAATCCTGGTGGGTGACGCCATTCGGCAGCCCTGGCACGGCACGGTTTTCGAGCTGCCGCACCATGCGGGCCCGTGCCTCCTCCGGGGTGCGGGCCGGCTCCGGCGCGAGCGCCGCCTGCTCGTCCAGAAATCGCCGGAGGGCGGGGTCAAAAGGCTGTCGGGTGGGCATGCCGCGTAAGATGCCACGCCCCGGCCCGCTGTGCGCTCAGACCGGATACGCCAATGCTGTTTCGAGCACTTCAAATTCGGTGTGGTCCGGCGCGGAAAACGGCGGGTGCTCGGCCAGACGGACTTGGTTGCGGCCGCCGTGTTTGGCGCGGTAGAGCGCTTGGTCGGCCTTGCGCAGAAGGTCTTCGGGGCACGCCCCGTCAGACGGGGAAACGGCGATGCCGATTGAAACGGTGGTCTGTCCGCGCGAAGCGCCGTCAAGCGAAACCTGGAGGGCGGCGACCGTGCCGCGCACACGCTCGGCGCGCTCCAAAGCGTTCTGGGCGGACAAGCCCGGAAGAATGATCGCGAACTCCTCACCCCCGTAGCGGCAAACGACGTCCTCGGCGCGAACGCTTTCACGAAACGCCCGCGCGACGGCCCGGAGCATGGCATCGCCCGCACCGTGGCCGTAGGTATCGTTGAAGCGCTTGAAGTGATCGACATCCAGCATGAACAGGGCGACCGGCGAGCCGGCCCGGGCCGCGCGGGCCAGTTCGCGGTCCAGCGTGATCTGCATGAAATGACGGTTGAAGAGTCCGGTCAAGGCGTCCCGAATGGACTGTTCCTCGAGCTGGCCGCGCAAGGTCAGCGAAGCGATGGCCATTCCGGTCAGCTGCAGGAACTGGGAAACACCATCCATATGCTCCCTGACGGTTCTAAACGCCTCGTCTTCTCCGCATTCGATGGTGAGCACGCCCATGATCTCGCTTTGCGCCATGAGCGGAAGGCAAAGATAGCGCGCGGGAAGGCCGGAGGGGAAATGGGCGCAGTCGATTTCCGAACCGCCCGGAACGCGCCAGCGCGGCTGGCCGAGGCGCAGACCGCAGCAGTCGTCGGGGAGAAAGGCCCTGCCCTCCGCGGCGCCGCCCCATTGCGACACCACCACGACCGCGGCCCTGCCCGCACCGAGCATCGCGAGCGAACCGCGGGTGCCGGGCAGCAGGCGCGCCATGCAATTGGTGCTCGCCCGGTACACCTGTTCGACTGTCGTGCAAAGCTGGAGTTCGTCACGCGAGGCGGTCAGCAGGCGCGACTCTTCCATGCGCGCTTCAAGCGCCCGCACGGTATCGGCCAAGTCGCGATTGGTGGCGGCGGTGCGCTTGGCGATGCCGCGCCGCTGAAAAGCGTCGCGAAGCAGGATGCCGAACAGGACGACCAGCGTGATGAGCGACAGGCCCACGAAAACGCACTCGGTTGACAGCGAGACCAGCGACGAATGCTGGGACTTTTTGGTTCGCTCCTTGAGCAGCGTTCGCTCCCGCTCGGACATCAGGCCGATCGCTTCGCGGCATTCGAGCAGGCTTTCGAGCGGCACGGCCGCGATGCCTCCCCGCACCTCTCGGTTCAAGCGCTCGGCGCACGCGGAAAGGTCGGCGGCGTGGCGCACCTGCACCGGGTTGTCCGCGACCAGGTTGGCCACCCGCAGCGTCGTGACGCGCAGGCTGATGGCGCTGTAGCGGGCATTGGACAGCTGCATCTCGTCGCGGTTGAGCAGGTATAGGCGCGTGCTGGACTCGATACGATCGGCAAGCTGCGCGGAGCTCTGGAGCGAGGTCAGCACCTCCTGGGTGTGCTCGACCCAATCCTTTGCAGTGACGAGGCTTTGCGTATTGCTGTAAACGAAAAATCCGGCCATCAGCGTGAAAAAGATCGCGCCGAACGCCGCCGCGCTCAGCAGCACGATCGAAAAAGTTCCCGAGTTCATCGCAATCGGGTGGCGCCCGAATACGGTTCCGCGCGAAAGGAGGCTCATGGTCTTGCGCTTCTATCGGCACAAACGGCAGATTCGTTCAGCCCTCCGGAGCAAACGAAAGTAACGACAGGCCCGCTGTTCCCCGAGAGGTCCAAGGCGACAAGGCCGCTGGCCTGGTCCGGCGGTACACGCGCCCGCCGACTACTGTGTACTGCTCGAAGTGGCAGCTGTCCGCCAGACCGCGCCGGGCGGCGTGAACCGGTCCGCACTTTGCCCGAAGAAAGCCGGTTTGCCCATCCGCAGCCGCCGTTGCCGGCTCAAACGGGATGGAGCATGTAGGTCTCCCAGACTGCCCGGCGATGGGCAGTCTCGGCAAGTGCGTTCCGCTTTCCATACCCGCTTTCGCTGGAGACTATAGGCCGGGCTTGTCTTCTACTGGCTTTTCAGGGCGAAGATAACGATCCCAATGCGCCAGAATACGCTCAAACAGCTGCGTTCTCGCTTCTTTCCCGGCGATGGAGTGCGTTTTACGCGGGTACAGTTGCAGATCGTAAGAAAGGTCGTTGTCGATCAGCTTCTGGGTAAACTGCACGGTGTTCTCGATGTGTACATTGTCGTCGCCCGTGCCGTGGACCAGCAGCAGGTGCCCATGGAGGCGCGCAGCGCTGCCAAGCGCGGCGGACGCATCATAAACGCCAGACTCGGCCGCAGGCAGACCCAGGTAGCGCTCCGTGTAGATC
>CAXTTW010000068.1:0-8939 GCA_964247255.1 uncultured Acidobacteriaceae bacterium | reverse complement strand
TGGCGGACCTCCAGGGGCTTTCCGGCGCTGCCCGGGGTGATTGCCCGAAGTATCCCATAAACCGGGCTCCGCGAGCCAGTTGCGAACACTCGCCGTGAGCTGAGTCGGCTAGAATGGAGGCAGCGCCTGCCCGGGCTGGAGCGTTCCTGTCCACTCCGTCATCCCCGGCGCGCGACCCCTATCTATGGCAGACGAAGACATCCCGGACCTCCCGCAACTCCCCCTCCTCAACGGTTCCGACGGCGGCCCGCCGCCAGGCGGCGAGTCTACCTCCGGCATCAACGCGCCCGGCGCGCCCGGCGCGGCCAACCTGATCTCGATCAACCTGGAAGAGGAGATGCGGCGCTCGTATCTCGACTATTCCATGTCGGTGATCATCGGGCGCGCCCTGCCCGAGGTGCGCGACGGGCTCAAGCCGGTGCACCGGCGCATCTTGTACACGCTGCACGAGATGGGCTTGCAGCACAACAAGAAGTACACCAAGTGCGCCAAGGTGGTGGGCCAGGCGATGGGGCAGTACCACCCGCACGGGGATACCGCGATCTACGACACGCTGGTACGTTTGGCCCAGCCGTTTTCGCTCCGTTACCCGCTGGTGGACGGGCAGGGGAACTTCGGCTCGGTCGACGGGGACCCTCCGGCGGCCATGCGGTACACCGAGGCCCGCATGATGCGGCTGACGGGGGAACTCCTGGCCGATATCGACATGGAAACCGTCGATTTCACGCCCAACTACGACGAGTCGACCTTTGAGCCGGTGGTGCTGCCGGCGCGCATCCCGAACCTGATCGTGAACGGCTCGAATGGAATCGCGGTCGGCATGGCCACGAATATCCCGCCGCACAACCTGACCGAGGTGCTGAACGCGACGATCGCGCTGGTGAAAGATCCCGAGGGCGGGCTGGCCGCGGTGCTCGAACACGTGCAGGGCCCGGACTTCCCGACCGGCGGCTTCATCTACGGCAAGAGCGGCATCGCGAACGCATACCGCACGGGGCGCGGACGCTTCCTGATGCGGGCGCGGGTGCAGATGGAGAACATCTCCGGCGGCCGGCAGGCGATCATCGTCACCGAGATCCCCTACCAGGTGAATAAGTCCAAGCTGATCGAGCGGATGGCCGAGCTGGTGAACGAGAAGGTGATCGACGACATCAGCGACGTGCGCGACGAGAGCGACCGCGACGGCATGCGGATGGTCATCGAGCTGAAGCGCGGGGCCGAGTCGCAGATCGTGCTGAACCAGCTTTACAAGCACACGCAGATGCAGGAAAGCTTCTCGATGATCTTCCTGGCAGTGGTGAACAACCAGCCGCGGGAGCTGCCTCTGGACGAGGCCATTGGCCACTTCATCGACCACCGGGTCGATGTGGTGCGAAGGAGGACGGCGTTCCAGCTCCGTAAGGCGCGCGAACGCGAGCACATCCTGCTCGGCTACCAGATCGCGCTCGATCACCTGGACAATGTGATCCGCATCATTCGCGGGTCAAGCTCCAGGGCCGACGCGCGCGGGAACCTGTTCGAGTTCTTCTCCGGACGGACGATCACGGTGCGGGGCAACGCGCTCGAAGGCGTGACGCTGGACCCGGCAAAGTATTTGACGGACGGCATCACGATCCTGCCGGCGACGCTGATCCTGAGCTACCGGCAGATCGATGCGATCCTCGAACTGCAGCTGTACCGTCTGACGCAGATCTCGATCGACGAGCTCCAGAACGAGCTGAACCAGGTCCGGGCCAATATCGCGGAGTTCGAGTCGATCCTGGCCAGCGAGCCGAAGCTGCGCGCGGTCATCGTGAAGGAGCTCGAAGCGGTGCGCGACCAGTACGGCGACGCGCGGCGGACCTCGATCCTGGACGAAACGGCCGAGCTCCAGATGGAGGACCTGATCGCGGATGAGCAGGTCGCGGTCACGGTCTCGCACTCGCAGTACCTCAAGCGCACACCGATCTCCACCTACCGGCAGCAGCGGCGGGGCGGTGTGGGGCGGATCGGGATGAAGACGCGCGAGGAAGACTTCGTGCAGCAGCTCATCGTGAACTCGACCCACGCCTACTTACTATGCTTTACGAACACAGGCCGCATGTACTGGCTGAAGGTGTATGAGATTCCCGACGTGGGCGCGGCGGGCAAGGGTAAGTCCATGGCGAGCCTGCTGAACCTGCAGCCGGGCGAGCAGGTGCGCAACATCCTCGCCGTCCGCAACCTGGAGGAAGAGGGCAAGTACATCTTCTTCGCGACCCGCAACGGGACGGTGAAGAAGACGCCGCTCAAGGACTTCTGCAACGTGCAGACGCGCGGGATCATCGCGATCGGCATCGACAAGGAAGACGAGCTAATCGGCGTGACCATCACGGATGGCAAGCAGAGGGTTTTTCTGGCGACGCACGAAGGGCTCGCGATCCGGTTCGGGGAGGAGAACGTGCGCTCCATGGGCCGGCCGGCGTACGGAGTGCGAGGCATCGACCTGCAAGGGGAAGACTATGTCGTCGGGTTGGCGGTGACGCCGGCCGAACGGACGGAGCGGGAAGGCGGCGGCCAGATGCCTTCGCTGATCCTGACGGTGACTTCGAACGGCTACGGCAAGCGGACCGACGTGGACGAGTACCGGCTGCAGACCCGCGGCGGCAAGGGCGTCATCAACCTGAAGACGAGCAAGAAGAACGGCACTGTGAACGCGATCCAGCTGGTGGACGAGACCTCGGAGCTGATGGTGATCTCGCAATACGGCAAGATCATCCGGATCGACACAAAGACGATCCGCGCCGCGGGACGGTCCACCCAGGGCGTCAAGCTGCTCAATCTCGACCCGGAGGACAAGGTCGCGGCGGCCGTGGTGATCCCGCCGGAGGAGCTGAAGGACGACACGCCAACGCTGTTGCAGTAAGGACGGCGGCGAGGGGCGCGCGGAGTGGACGCGCGCCCTTCGCATTTCACGGTTCCAGTCCAGGCGGCGCGTCGTTATGTTGGCGTGAACAGCGGCTGGACGAAGCTGCATGAAAGGCGGCCTCGGCTCGACCCGTTCCCGTCCGGCGCATCTCAGTCATCATGGAGGGAATTATGGCAGGCAAAGGATTAGCGCTGGTAACCGGCGCTTCCAACGGCATCGGCTACCACATGGCACAGCAGCTGGCCGAGGACGGCTACGACCTGGTGATCGCGGGCAAGGAGCAGGACCTGACCGCGAAGGCGGAGGCGGATTTCAAGGCTCTCGGCGTGCAGGTTTCGTCCTATGCGGGCGACCTGAGCCGGTACGAGGCGTGCACCGACTTGTGGCGCAAGGTGGAGCAGACGGGGCGCACGCTCGATGTGGCGTGCCTGAACGCGGGTTTGGGCGTGGGCGGCGACTTCCTGAATACACCGCTCGAACAGGAGCTCGAGGTCGTGGGCGTCAACTGCGCGTCCACGGTGATCCTCGCCAAGCATGTCGCGAAGCAGATGGCCGGGAAAGGCGCGGGGCGCATCCTGATCACCGCGTCCATCGTGAGCGAAATGCTGGGGCCGGGCGAGAGCGTCTACGGAGCGAGTAAGGCGTTCACGCTGCAGTTCGCGAAGAACCTGCGCTTCGAGCTGAAGGACAAGGGCATCAGCGTGACGGCGCTGCAGCCGGGGCCGGTGGACACCAACTTCTTCGAGAACGCGGGCTCGGGCGATACCAAAGTCGGCACCGAAGGCAAGAAGGAGAACCAGCCGGACGAGGTCGCGCGACAGGGTTTGAAAGCGATGTTCGCCGGGGACGAGCATGTCTATGCGGCCTCGTTCAAAACCAAGCTCGAAGGCGCGGTGATGGGGCTGGTTCCGGACGCGGTGCAGTCCAAGATGCACAAGGGCTTCATGGAGCCGGCGAACAAGTAGGTTTGCGAGGGGCCGCGCGAAGCGGCCTCTTTTTTCTGGCGTTTCTTGCCCGGACGGCGTTAAAGTCATCGCGTTCCCCGGAAAGCGTGGTGGCGATGGCAAGTTTGGCGAGTGCGGGTGCTTCTTTTGAACCGAAGGGTCCCTCGTCCTTCGCGCGTGTGCTTCTCGTGTTTACCTCGCCCGCGCGTGCATTCGCCGGTTTAGGCGCGCGCGGTTGGTGGCTGCCTTACCTCTTGCTGATTGTTGTGGGCCTGGGGTATTCAGCGGCGATCGGCGCGCGGGTAGGTTGGGGCACGGTGGCCCGCACCAACCTGGCGAACTCCCCCAAGCAGCAGGCGCAAATGGAGAAGGCTTCGTCCGCCCAGCAGGAAGCCTCGCTCGCCACCATCGCTCGCGTCACGCGCTGGAGCGCCTACGCCTTCGCCGTCGCCGGCCCGCTGCTGTTCGGTGCGATCGTTGAAGGCGTCCTGCTTGGCACGCTGCGGGTGCTGTTCGGCGGCAAGGGTACGTTCGGGATCATGTTCGCGGCATACCAGTACGCGGCGCTGCCGGCGGCGCTCAAGGGCCTGCTGGTGATTGCAACCTTATTTGCCGGGGTGAGCGGGGACGCGTTCCAGCTCAACAACCCGCTTGGGAGCAACCCCGCGTACTACCTCCAGGGCTCGGGCCTTTCGCGCGGAATCGTTTCGCTGCTGACCTGGGTGGACGTGTTTGTGGTGTGGCAGGTGGTGCTGCTTGCGACCGGGGCAGCGGCGGCAACCGGGGTGGCCCGCAAAAGCTGCGCTCTGGTCGTCGCGGGCTGGACATCGCTGTTCGCGCTGCTTGGGGCGGGGCTGGCCTTACTGGGCTAATCTACTCGTCCCAGCGTTTAAAGATGAGTGAAGCATTGGTCCCGCCGAAACCGAAGGAGTTCGAAAGCGCGTACTCAAACGCGAACGGCTCGGCCTTATTGGGCACGTAGTTCAGCACGCAGCCTTCGTCGGCGGTTTGGAGGTTGATCGTCGGGGGCGCGGTCTGGTGCAGGAGCGCGTATACAGAAATGCCAGCCTCGAGCCCGCCCGCGCCTCCCAGCAGGTGGCCGGTCATGGACTTGGTGGAGCTGACGCGCAGGGTGTGGCTGAGCGCGTGTTCGCCGAACAGGTTGCCAATCGCGGTGCTCTCGTTCACGTCGCCGAGCGGGGTGCTGGTGGCATGGGCGTTCAGGTAGCCGATCTGCTCGGGATTCAAGCCGGCGCTGCGCAGGGAGGCGCGCATGGCCCGGAGACAGCCATCGCCGTTGGGGGCCATCCCGGTGATGTGGTAGGCATCGCCGCTCATGCCGTAGCCGACGACCTCGGCGAGGATCTTCGCGCCGCGCGCCCGGGCGTGTTCGAGTTCTTCGAGCACCAGCATGCCCGCGCCCTCGCCGACGACGAAGCCGTCGCGGTCCCGGTCCCAGGGACGGCAGGCGGTGGCGGGGTCGTCGTTGCGCGTGGAAAGGGCGCGCATGGCCGCGAAACCGCCGACGGACATGGGGGTGATGGCGGCCTCCGCGCCGCCCGCGATCATTACATCGGCGTCGCCGCGTTCGATGATGCGGAAGGAGTCGCCGACCGAGTGCGCGCCGGAGGTGCAGGCGGTCGCGGCGCTCTGGTTGGGGCCTTTCGCGTTGTGCCGGATAGAGACGTGGCCGGCGGCCAGGTTCACGATCGTCGCCGGTATGAAGAAAGGCGAAATCTTACGGGGGCCGCCGTTAAGGAAGTTCTGGTGCTCGCGCTCGATGATGTCGAAGCCGCCGATGCCGGAGCCGATGTGCACCCCGACGCGCTCGGACAGCTCCCCGGTGACTTCCAGGCCGGAGCTCTTCATCGCTTCGTCGGCCGCCGCGATGCCGAGCAGGATGAAGCGCGACATCTTGCGCGACTCCTTTTTGTCGACGTAGGCCAGCGGATCCAGACCCTTGACCTCGGCGGCGAAGGTGACGGGAAAGCCGGTGGTGTCGAACGAGGTAATCGGCCCGATGCCGCCGCGACCAGCGACGAGGCCGGCCCATACCTCCGGGGCGGAGTTGCCGACCGCGCAAACCAGGCCGACGCCCGTGACCACGACCCTTCTTTGCGGCTGGGGCAAGCTTATTTGCCGCCTTTCGCGTGCGCTTCGATGTACTCGTTGGCGTCCTTGACGGTCTTGATCTTCTCGGCGTCTTCGTCCGGAATCTCGAGGTCGAAGGCTTCCTCGAACTGCATGACGAGCTCGACCACGTCGAGCGAATCGGCCCCGAGGTCTTCCTGGAACGACGCGCTGGGCGTCACTTCCGCCTCGTCCACCTGCAGCTGCTCGACAATGATCTGTTTGACTTTTTCTTCAACCGCCGCCATGCCCGTCTCCCTTATATGTACGCGAAGCTATCCGAGGGCGGCTCTGCGGCATGCAACCGCGTTTCGCCCCGAAACTCCAAGTCTACCGAGCAGGCTGGAGGGTGTAAAGCGGGGGTGGAGGGCGCGCTGACCCTTTCGGGTCATTACCCCCGGCACTCGCTTTTTCTTCGCCCCCATGGGAGACTTTTCCGTATGAACCTCCCCCTGTTGCTTCTCTGGTTGCTGTGCCTGTTCGCGGCCCTGCTCGCCGGGTTTTTCGCCGGGCGCTCCATGGGCAGGAAGGACGAACGGCTCGAGGCGAGCGTGAAAGGGGCGGAAAACGCGGAGGCGCTGGCGCAGGCGCGGGCCGAGATCGCAGCGCTGGGCCGGGACCGCGACCGGGCTCTGGGTGAGCTGGGCGGCGCGAAGGGGGAGCTGGCGGAGATCGCGCGGCAGCTGTCGGCAGTGGGTGAGGCCTTGGCCGGGGCAGAGGCGGGCGAGCGGGCGCGGGCCGAGGCGCTCGAGGAGAAAGACGCGCGGCTGCTCGCGGCTGAAGATCTGGCGGCGCGGCTCGGGGAGCAGCTGCGTGAAAAGTCTGTAGCGCTCGAAAGCGCGCACACGCAGATGGAGATCGAAGCGCGGGAGGCCGGCAAAAAGCTGCAGCTGCTGGCCGAGGCGGAGGAAAAGCTCGGCAACCAGTTCAAGGTTCTGGCCGGGGAGATTTTCAGAGAAAAGTCGCAGCGGTTCAAGGAGGAAAGCGAGGCCAGCCTGGGCGGGCTGCTCTCGCCGCTGAAAGAGCGGATGGGCGAGTTCCAGCAGAGGGTGGAGGCGCTGCGGGACGACGGCATCAAGGGCAGGGAGGAGCTGCGGCAGCAGATCGGGGATTTGAAGAGCCTGAACCAGCAGCTTTCGTCCGAGGCGAGCAACCTGGTGCGCGCGCTCAAGGGCTCCTCGAAGACGCAGGGCGACTGGGGCGAGTTCGTTCTGGAGCAGATGCTGGAGAACGCCGGCCTGCGCAAGGATCATGAGTACCGGGTGCAGACGAGCTTCGCCGGGGCGGAGTCCGGGCGTGCGCGGCCGGATGTGATCTTGAACCTGCCCGGCGGCCGCCACCTGGTCGTCGACGCGAAAGTCTCGCTGGTCGACTACAGCGGTTACTGCGACTGCGAGGATGAGGCGGGCCGGGCGGCCTCGCTGGGCCGGCACGTGGGGTCGATCCGGGGGCACATCAAGGAGCTCTCGGCGCGCAACTACCCCGCGCTGTATCAGCTGCAGAGCATGGATTTCGTGGTTATGTTCGTGCCGATCGAGCCGGCGTTCCTGCTGGCGATCGCGCGCGACGGCGCGTTGTGGCAGGAGGCCTGGGACCGCAACGTGCTGCTGGTGAGCCCAAGCACGCTCTTATTCGTGGTGCGCACGGTCGCGCACCTGTGGCGGCAGGAGCAGCAGAACAAGAATGTGCAGGAGATCGTGAAGCGGGGCGAGGAGCTCTACGATAAGCTCGCCGCGTTCGCGCAGGACCTGACGAGCGTGGGGGCGAAGCTGGGGGACGCACAGAAGGCCTATGACGGCGCGTACTCAAAGCTCGCGCGCGGCAAGGGCAATGCCATCCGGCAGGCGGAGATGCTGCGCGCGCTCGGAGTGAAGCCGGGCAAGCAGATGCCGAAGGAGCTGCTGGATACGGCCCAGGAGGACTTTCTGGATCAGCTCGGCGGGGCGGAGGAGGTGCGGCTCCCGCGCCCGAGCTAGCTACTTTTGCCCGCCGCTGGATCCGGTGAAGCTGCCGGTGGAGTGGTAGCCGGGGTTGCCGCCCGCGTTTTCGTTCGCGAGCCGGTTGGCTTTCTCGTGCGCGCCTTCCTGCTCGGAGCCGCTGACATTGCCTTGCAGCAGCGCGTGCTGCTCATCGGTGGAAGCGCCGGCCGCCTGCGCGTCCTGCGGGGCGACGGGCTCGACGCTGGTGGGCGGAGCCTGCGCGCTGGATTGGTGGTTTTCGTGCCCGTCGTAAAGGTCGAGCGAGTGGGAGGAAGCGGGTTGTTCGTGCATTTCAGCCATACCTGGTGAGATGCGCCCCGGCTCAGCGGAACCGGTCGTAGCGGGCGAAGGTTTCCTTCAGGTCGAGGAAGATAGGGCTGTTCTCGACCGTGAAGCGTCCTGCGGCGAGCAGGTTCCCGGCGTTGCTGATCCAGCCTCGGCGATTCCGGGGATCGATGACCCAAATGTTCGGGATTCCCATGGCTTCATAATCGAGCAGCTTTTCGGAGAGGTCGATGAGGGAATCGCCCGGGGAGAGAATCTCGATGACGATAAGGGGTGGATCGACCAGCGTTTCAGGCCAAGGTCCAGCGACATCAATCACCATGTCCGGAAGACGGACACGACTTGCGGAGACGCGCGTTCGCAGTTCCGGAGCCGGAACTACGCCCCACTCCTCGGCATGATTTTCAAACCATGCCGAAACGATGGCCTGCAAACGGGAGTGAATGGACTGAACCAAGGCTTTCTCCTTCAACAGGCCGTCGACGTACTCGACATCAGGCTCCGGAATGGGTCCGCTCAGATAATCCTCGATGGAAATCGTGACCGGGAGTGGGGCAATGGCAGCCATGATCGTCTCCTGATTCATCGTAAGCCGCTTACCCCTGTTCCGCGAACGCATTTCTAAGCCGCTGCCAAGTCACCGGCAGAGCCTCGGGCAGGGTGCGGGTTTCGCCCAGGGTCGTGAAGAAGCTGGTGTCCCCCACCCACCGGGGC
>CAXTTW010000067.1:0-9002 GCA_964247255.1 uncultured Acidobacteriaceae bacterium | reverse complement strand
CCGAGTGCGGCAACGGCGGCCCGCACGGAGATGGGGGGCGGCGGCACTGAGGGGACTGCTACCGTACCGGGATGCGGCTCTTGCTCGCCCTGCCCTTGCTGCGCGCCGGCCCCGCCCTCCACGCCCAGATCGCCGCGCCCATCGCCACCACCACCGCGCTCGAAGCGCAGCAAAAGGAGCTGGACCGCTACCGGTCGCTCGCGAACGACTACGGAACGCTGCAACGCTACGCCGCGGCCAATGCCGCGCTCGCGCCTGCCAACTCCGGCGAGCAGCGCGTGGTGTTTTTCGGCGACTCCATCACCGACTCCTGGCATCTGGACCAGTTCTTCCCGGGCAAGCCGTACGTGAACCGGGGTATCAGCGGGCAAACCACGCCGCAGATGCTGGTCCGCTACTGGCAGGACGTCCTGGGGCTGCGTCCTGCGGCGGTGTTGATCCTGGCGGGAACGAACGATTTGTCGGGCAACACCGGACCGGAGACGATCGAACAGATCGAGGCCGACTACAGCGCGTTCGGCGAGCTCGCCAAGGCGCACGGCATCAAGGTGATTTTCTCCTCGGTGACGCCGGTGAGCTCTTACGGGAAAGCCGGGCAGGGCATGCTCACGGGACGGCCGCCGGAGAAGATCCAGATGCTGAACCGTTACTTGAAGGATCTGTGCAACACCAGCGGCTACACCTATCTGGACTACTATCCCGCGATGCTGGACGGCGCGGGAATGCTCAAAAGGGAGCTGTCGAACGACGGCCTGCACCCGAACGCGGCGGGGTACGCGGTGATGGCTCCTTTGGCCGAGAAGGCGATCGCGCAGGCGATCGCCCGCTAGCAGGGCATGAGCCGACGTACGCCGAAGACGTCGAGTGCGGGGTCGGTGCTCAGGACGTCGACATCCAGGTGGATGGCATGGGCGGCGATCATTCGATCGAAGGGGTCGGCGTGGGTAGCGAGGAACCGGGCCGCCCGGTGCATGATCTCCGGGGTAAGCGGCAGCAGGGTGAAGCCGAGCCGTCCGATATTGGGGATGAGGTCTCGCTCGAAAAGCCCAGCTTCCGCCAGCTTGCCTTTCTGAACCTTGTAACCGATCTCGTAAACCGAAGCCGCCGACACCAGGACGTCGTTCCCGCCGCTGCCCAGCAGCGTACCGGCCCAGGGCGGGATGCGCTCAGGCCGTACTGCCGCCCAGATCACATACATCGTATCGACAAGCAGTCTCACTTGGACTCGTCATCCCAGGTACGCCCTTCCCACAACCGCAGGTCCTCTTCCGGCATAGGATCAGTGAAAACGGAGTCCGGCACCGGCGCGGCACCGGGCATCCGGAACATACCCAGCGGGCGCTGTTTGAGCGGCTGGATAGGCACCAGCTCGGCAACAGGTGTCTTTTCCCGTCCCATGGTAAGGATCACCTGTTCCCCCTGCTGGACCTTACGTAAGAGCGATGAAAGATGCGTTTTGGCGTCGAGAATGGTCGCGTGCATAAGCATTCCTTCCTGTGTTGACTAGCTTACGCTTGACCACGATGACGGTCAAGAGCAGACGACGGCTGAGAAGTGTGTCTCGCGCGCGGAACACCTTTGCTATACTCAGCCGAGGTAAGCGGAAGTGGTGAAATGGCAGACACACCATCTTGAGGGGGTGGCGCCGAGAGGCATGGGGGTTCAAGTCCCCCCTTCCGCACCAAAGATTCGAGGACGCATGACCGTTTTCCTGACCATCATCCACGTGCTGCTGTGTTTGTTCCTCATCGGCGTGATTCTGCTTCAGCAGGGCAAGTCCGCGGACCTGGCCAGCGCGTTCGGCGGGCAAGGCTCGCAGACCGCCTTCGGTCCGCGCGGGGCGTCCAACATCTTGTCCAAGTCGACCACTTGGTGCGCCGTGCTGTTTATGCTCTCGAGCATCGGCCTCACCGTGCTGATGCAGCGCAGCTACGCGGGCTCGCGCTCGGTGCTTTCCGGCACCAAGACCACGCAAACGGCGCCCGCGCACACGCCGCACAAGTAGCCCGCCCGCGCATCCAAGCGCAGCATGAGCGAAGAAACCACACCCGCACTCCCCTATCTAAAGCTGCTCGAGGACCGCGACCCGCTCGAGGTCCTCGCCAGTTCCCCCGCGAAGCTCGACGCCATGCTCAACGGCTTTTCGCCGGAGCAGACCGAGCGTAGGCCCGCGCCCGGCAAGTGGAATCTCCGCGAGATCGTCACTCACATCGCCGACTGCGAGATCGCCTACAGCTGGCGCTACCGGCAGGTCTACGGCTCGGATAACCCCAGCCTGCAAGGCTTTGAGCAGGACCGATGGGCCGGTGTTTACGAAGGCTACACGCTCGCCCAGGCGCAGGAGATGTGGCGGGTCTTGCGCGGCTGGAACGTCGCCATGCTGCGGCGGCTCACAAAACAGGAGCGGGACCGGATCGCTCAGCATGCCGAGCTTGGCGGGCTCACGCTGTGGACGCTCGCGAGCATTTCCGCCGGGCACGACCTTCATCACCTCCGGTCGCTGGAGCACGTCGTCGCGGCGCTGAAGGGCTAAAGCTGCCGGGGACCGGGCCCGTGCTCCTTGAGCAAATCGTCGATATTCGGGGCGGTTTTGGACCGCCAGGACTCTTCCAGGCTCGCCTTGGTACCGCCCGCGGAGCCGGTTAGCTCCTTGTACACAAAGGAAAGCACGCGGTCCTCAGGCTCGTCGGCCCACGTATTGCCCTGCCCGTGGACGCGGGTCGACCCTTTTTGCCATCCGCCCGGGGTCAGGTGCCACTCGGTCCATTCGTTGCGCATCGCCATGCCTCTATTATGCAAAAGAGGTGCTCCATGCCCCCGTTCGTACGTGAAACGTTTCCCGTCGGCATGCTCCAGTGCAACTGCACCCTGCTCGGCGATGCTGCGACCGGCGAGGCCATGGTGATCGACCCCGGCCTGAGCATGGGCTCGCCGGTAGGCCCGGGCTGCCCCGCGCAGCTCATGCACCGGCTCCAGGCTTTGGGGCTCAAGCTCAAGCAGATCGTGGTCACCCACGCGCACATCGACCATGTGGGCGGTGCGCTGATCCTCAAGCAGGCAACCGGCGCGCCGATCCTTATGCACCAGGCGGACCTGCCCCTGCTGGCCATGATGGAGATGCAGGCCGGCTGGCTCGGCATCGAAGCGCCCCCGACCGCGCCGCCCGATGCGAGCGCGGACGATGGGCTGCGCATCGGCCTCGAAACCATCCGGGGCACGGTCCTGCACACGCCGGGCCACACCGAGGGCAGCATCTGTCTGCATTTTCCGGATCAACTCTTGCTCCTGTCCGGGGACACCCTGTTTCAGAACTCGATCGGCCGGACGGACCTGCCCGGCGGAGATGCGCGCAAGATCCTGCAATCCATCGAAAGCCGCCTCTTGCCATTGCCGGAGATCACACGGGTCGTCCCCGGACACGGCGCGGAGACTACGCTCGGGGCCGAGCGCGCGGGCAATCCATTTCTGCGCGGCATGCGCGGTTAGGCAAAGCTCGCCAAGATCGCCGCGATCCCCGCGCGGAACACCTCCGGCTCCGGCAGCAGGCTCACCACCATCCAGCCCCGCGGCGCGAAGCCGAACGCCGCCCCAGGGTGCACCAGCGTGCCTGTGCGTCCGAGCAGCCGCACGGCCCACTCCTCATCCGCTTCGAGCGCGGGAACGCGCAGCACCGCGTACCAGCCTCCCTCCCCCGCGAGCCGGTTCACGGGCGTCCCGGCGAGCATCGCGTCAAGCGCGCGCAGATTCCCGAGCACCTGCGCCAGCACCCCGGACTGGACCGGGCCGCAGCCGGCGAGCCACGCGGGCAGGGCGGCTTGCGGCAAAGCCCCGACCGAAAGGTAAGCGTCCGCGATGATTTCAAGTCTCGCCAAAGCCTCTGTGCGGGCCGCGTCCGGGCCCAACACCGCACACCAGCCCACCTTCATCTGCGGCAGCGCGCACACCTTGCTGAGGCCGCTCAGGACAAAGGTAAGCGCCGGGTGAGGGCCCTCGGCGAAGCTGCGCGCCCCCAGCCTGGCCCAAGCATAGTCGAGGAACACCTCATCCACGATTAAAGCGAGGTCGCGCTCTGCGCAAAGGCCTTCCAGCGTCGCGCGTTCAGAGTCGGAAACGAAGTGCCCGGTCGGGTTGTTGGGATGGACCAGCACGAGAGCGCGGGTGCGCGGGCCGATGCGGGCCTCGACCGCGCCGGGCTCGATCTGCCAGCCATGGTCGTAAAACAGCGGGTAAGGGACGAGCCGGATGTCGTCAAGCGCGGCCAGGTGGTCAAAGAGCGGGTAGCTCGGGGAAGCGATCAGGACCTCGTCGCCCGGCTCGCACAGGAGGCGGAATAAGAAGCTGTATGCCTCGCTGGTGCTCGCGGTCAGGCAGATCTGGGCCGGGTCGACCGGGGCGCGGTAGTAGGCTGCGACCGCCGCGCGCGCCGCATGGAGGCCGAAAGGCTGGGGGTCGTAGCGCGCCACGTTCTCAGCTTTCAGCGTCCGCAGGAGAGTCTCGGGCGCGAAGCCCAACCCGCAGCGGGTCGGGTTGGAAGCGGTGAGGTCGACTTTTCGTCCGACGTAGAGCCGAGCCGCCCGCGCCAGAGCAGACTCTTCCCGGTCCCAGTTGGTGCGCGTGGAAAACACAATCCTTATTCTCCCGCATAATCGAAGCATGGCCCTCCAAGCGGTGATCTTCGACTACGGGATGGTCTTGAGTACAGCGCGCGAGCCCGCCGCCCTGGCGGCTCTGAAGCAGATTACCCGGCTCGACGACGCGGCCTTCGACGAGCACTACTGGCGGCACCGCCATCGATACGACCTGGGCGAGCTGGATGGGCCGGGCTTTTGGGGTGCCATCGGCCGCGATGCCGCGCTGGAGCTCACGCCGCTCGAAGTGGAGCGCCTGATCGAGCACGACGTGCTCATGTGGTCGACGCTGAACGAGCCGATGATCCGCTGGGTCGCCGCGCTCCAGGACGCGGGCTTGCGTACCGCCATCCTGTCGAACATGCCTGCGGAGCTGGTGCTGTACCTGCGGCAGGAGTTCGGTTGGCTGGGCCGGTTCGACCACCACACATGGTCGAGCGAAATCGGTATCGCGAAACCCGACCCGGCGATCTACCGCTACACCTGCGAGAAGCTTGGCGTCGCGCCGGAAGCGGCGCTGTTTCTGGACGACAAGCCGGAAAACACGGCGGCGGCGGCGGCGGTCGGCCTCAAAGCCATCCTGTTCACGACCGCCGAGGCGCTGGGGGCCGAGCTTGCCCGGCGAGGGCTGGCCGAGATGCTGCCCGCCCTCGAAGTGAGAGCGGGCTTGTAGATCGGTTCGTACAGCTAGTTGGCCGCGGGCGCGACGGGGTTGACGGGCAGCGAGACCGCGCCCTGGTTCGCAAGCGCGTCAGCCAGTGAGTAGCCTGGCCCGGTGCTCGGCGTCAGAAACGGCGTGAGCGCCGCGACCGCGGAGTTTGGGCCGTTGTAGACCGAGTTGAGCCCGTCCAGCTGCTCGTAAGCCAGGTTGTTGGCGGGGTTGGAGTTGGAAATCACGCGGCCGAGGACGCGGTGCTCCGCCTCGACGCCCATGGTCGCCGCGGCGATCTTGGCGAAGTAAACCAGCTGGACAGATTGATACTTGGCACCGTCGGTGTCGGTGTAGACGCCGCCCGAGATCGCGCCGTAGGCCGCCATGGTGGCGAACTCCTGGATGGCGTTGAGGTACGCGCCGATGAAGGCGTTCTCGAGCGCGTCGAGCACGCCGGTAAAGGCCGCGAGCGTGTCAAAGGTGCCGGCCGGCAGATGAAACGTCTGGTAGGGGTCGCCGGACGATGCGGGGATCTGGAGCAGCGAGCGCGCAACGGCGGCATGCTCAACCTCCTCGGACAGGGCGGCGCGCAGATACTGAACGTTGCCTTCGTTGCCGGCCGCGGAAACCTTGACCGCCGTACCGCCAGGGCCCGAGAGCGCCGGATCCTGAATCACCTTGCCGACCAGGGCGTTGTAATAGAACGTGCTGGCCAGATCCTCGGCGACCAGCACGGCGGTCAGGATCTGCTTGACGGAGTCCCGCGCCGGTGCCGCGCTTTGGGCGAAGGCCTGCTTCGGGCTCGCGAGCGCCAGACCCGCCGCGGCGACGCCCGCTCCGGCGAGACCGGCTTTGGAAAGAAAACCACGCCGGTTCAGGCGCGCTTCAGCTGCATTCTTGACTTCCTGGCTGGCGATGAAACTGTTCATGAGTGGCTCCCTTAAGGCGCGGCTGGTTCAATCAGGCAAGGCAGCCGCCTGGGAATCGCCCCCGGCGGCGTGCATACAAGTAGTTCTGCTCGTATCACGCCGTGGGGCCAACTTTGGATTGCAGGCAATCGCACAAAACTCATGAATCTCTCATGAAACTCAGCGGAGCCGGCCCTACCAAGGCAGCGGACCCCCAGTTTCGAAGTAGCCGCCGGTCGGCCCGTCCGGCCCATCGAGCGCCAAGCGGATCGTCTCCGCCGCGCCTTGCTCCACGGTCTGCGGTCCGCTGTGATTATTGAAGTCGGTCGCGGTGTAGCCGGGGTTGCTGCTGTTGACCTTGATGCCCTCCTCGCGAAGCTCGGTGGCAAGCTGGGCGGTCAGCATATTGAGCGCGGCCTTGGAGGTGGAGTAGCCCAGGAGTTTGATCTTGGCATACTTCCAGTTCGGATCGGCGTTGCCGGCGATTGAACCGAGATCGCTGGAAACGTTAACGATGTGCGCATCCCGCCCCTCACCCGCGGCCTTGCGCAACAGAGGCAGCATGGCCTGTGTCACGGCAAGGGTACCCAGAAAGTTGGTTTGGAAAGTGCGCTCAATCGCCTCGACCGGAGCCTTGCTTGGCGGCCCGTCCACCTTGTTCTCAGCGATGCCGGCATTGTTGACCAGGATGTCGAGCCGGCCATGCTCGGCTTCGATCCTCTTCGCGGCCGCCTGGATCGTTTCGCGGTCGAGCAGGTCGAGCTTGATGGGGTGGACGGTCAGGTTTTCCTCCCGCAGTTTTCCTGCTGCCTCCCGACCGGCTTCCGGTTTGCGGGCGCCCAAGTACACGATGCAGCCGGCGCGGGCCAGGCCCTTCACCACCTCGTAGCCGATGCTCTTGTTGGCGCCCGTGACCAGCGCGACCTTCTGTTCTGCTGCGTTCATGTTTCCTCGCTTTCTAAGGTTTAGATGAAGAAAACTTCAGGTTTAAACTTCGTATATGACCTTGCTCGCGCCCGCGCATCCAGCCAAGAAAGACGCCGGTGCAGAGCCGGTCGACGGAGACCGTGGAAGCTGTCTTCGAAGCGGCCATTCAGGTTTTGCTCGGGGCCGGGCTCGACCGGCTTACGACGACACGGGTCGCGGCACGCGCCGGTGTTTCGGTGGGGACGTTATATCAATACTTCCCGAATAAACAGGCGCTGCTCTTCGCCCTACTCGAACGGCACATGAATTTGGTGGCGAAAGCCGTCGAGCGGGTCTGCACGCAGCTATGCAACTGCCCATTGGCGGCAATGGTGGAAGGTTTGGTGGGAGCTTACGTGGATGCAAAACTGCGCCGCGCCGACATATCCCAGGCGCTCTACCGCATTGCCGTCGAGCTCGACGCAACGTCGCTTGTTGCGGATACCCAGCGGCGTTCAAGGGCGGCAATCACGTCCATGCTCGCGACCGCGCCGGACGTCCATATCGAAACGCCGGAGGTGAAAGCGGCCATGCTGTCCTCGGCCATGGCGGGAGCGACGCGGGCTTTTCTCGAAGCCGATACGTTTCCGGCGGGGGAAGACCGTCTGCGGCGGGAGCTGGTTCTGTTGTGCGGCGGCTACCTTCGCCAGCAAAACTAACGCCCGGCCGGGGTCCATTCCGGAATCGGCACCTGCTCGACGATCTCAACTCCGAAACCTTGAAGCGCGGGTACGTGGGTACGGGTGTTGGACAGCAGGCGGATACGGCGGATGCCGAGATCCGACAGAATCTGGCCGCCGAGACCGACCTGGCGCAGAATGCGGGCGTGGCGGTCCTCGTGCGCTTCAGGGCTCCGCTGTGCTTCCCTATGGAGCAGGATCGCGCCGGGCAGGCCGGGCATACGCGCCTGCGCGGGGTCCACGTCGAAGCCGCGGCCGCCGTTGTGCAGGTACACCAGCGCCCCCCGCCCGGCCACGGCGATGGCGGCGAGCGACCGCTCGACCGAGCCTCCGCAGTCGCACAGAGCGGCGCCCAAAACCACCCCGGCCCGGCAGTGCGAGGGGACGCGCACCAGCACGGGGGCGTCCATGCCATCGGCCTGGGCCACCTCACCCCGCACCAGCGCCAGGTGGCTTTCGCCGCCGTGGACCTCGCTCTCGTAGGCGATCATCCGGAACTCGCCGTGCGCCGTGGGAAGCGCGGCCTCGGCGATGCGGACGATATACCGCTCGTGCTGGAGCCGGTAGCGGATCAGCTCGGCGACGGTCAGCATCTTCATGCCGTGCTCGGCGCAGAAGCGGACCAGATCGGGAACGCGGGCCATGGTCCCGTCGTCGTTCATGATCTCGCAGATGACCCCGGCGGACTGAAGCCCGGCCATGCGGGCCAGGTCGACCGAGGCTTCCGTTTGCCCGGCCCGCACCAGCACGCCGCCTTTGCGGGCGCGCAGGGGAAAAACGTGGCCCGGCCGGGCGAGGTCCGCTGCGGTCGAGGCAGGGTCGATCGCGACCCGGATCGTGTGGGCGCGGTCGGCGGCGGAGATGCCCGTGGTGACGCCTTCGCGCGCTTCAATCGAGATCGTGAAGGCCGTGCCGAAGCGGGATGAGTTCTCCGCCACCTGCGGGTCGAGCCGGAGATAGTCAGCGCGCTCCTCGGTCAGGGTCAGGCAGATGAGCCCGCGCCCGAACCGGGCCATGAAGTTGATCGCCCCGGGCGTGACGAACTCGGCCGCGAGAGTCAGGTCGCCCTCGTTCTCGCGGTCCTCGTCGTCGACCACGACGACCATGCGCCCGGCGCGGAACTCGTCCAAGGCTTCTTCGACGGTGCAGAAAGGGCTCATGAGAGGGT
>CAXTTW010000066.1:0-9052 GCA_964247255.1 uncultured Acidobacteriaceae bacterium | reverse complement strand
GTGCTGAGGTGCGGGCCGGCAAGCGGAGCGCGAGCAGCCGCGCGAACACCCGCTCTACGTTCCCGTCCACCACCGGCGCGGGCTCGCCGAAGGCGATGCTGGCCACCGCAGCGGCCGTGTACTCGCCGATCCCCGGCAGCGCACGCAGGCCCGCCTCCGTGTCCGGCAAAAACCCGCCGAATTCGTTCTCTACGACCTGCGCCGCCCGGTGCAGCAATCGCGCCCGCCGGTAGTAGCCCAGGCCGCTCCATAGGGCGAGCACCTCGGGTTCGCCGGCCGCTGCCAGCGACTGCACCGTAGGGAATCGCTCCATCCAGGCCGCGTAATGCTCCAGAACCGCCTGCACGCGCGTCTGCTGCAGCATAATCTCCGAAACCCAGATCGCATACGGGTCTCGGGAACGACGCCAGGGCAGGTCGCGCTTGTGCGCGTCGTACCAAGTCAACAGCGCTGCAGACGCCTCGTCCCACATAGCTCGATTGTAGAGAACGCGCCTATTTCGCGCGGCAGCGGCGAGCCGTGCAGCGGGCCAATCTGCTGCAAACGTACCATCGTCTGCACAAAACCTCTTCAGGTATGCGCGAACACCTCCTCATCCACTCGAACCTGCTTCGCCAGCGGCAGATGAAAGCAAAAGGTGCTGCCGCGGTCCGGGTTGTCCTCTACCCAAATGCGCCCATCCTGCCGCTCGATCAGGTCCTTGGCAATGTGCAGGCCGAGCCCGAGACCGTTACGCCCGTTGTGGTCCGCGCGCGCCTGCTCGGGATTGACGATCTGGTAAAGATGCTCAAAGATCCGCAGCCGTTTTTCGATCGGGATGCCGCAGCCCGTATCTGCAACCTGGAACAGAATCGATTCCTGACCTTCAACCGCGATCTGAACGGCGACACGGCCGCGCGGAGGGGTGAACTTGACGGCATTATCGAGCAGGATGATGAGGATTTGGCGCAGGCGCGTGGGGTCGGCATGTACGGTGAGCGGCTTCGTCCCGCAATCGGCGGAAAGGGTGATGTGCTTGTTGCGCGCGGCTCCCTCGACGGTGTGGAGAGCATCCGCTACCGCTTCACGAGCAGAGGTCGGCTCCGCCGCGATCCGGACCTTACCCTCACCCCCCTGCGTGACCAGGAGGAGATCCTCGATCATGGACTGGAGCTGCCCGGTGTTGCGGAGGATAATATCCAGGTATTCGCGCTGCTCCGTCGTCGTGTCCCCGGCCAGGCCGTCGGCGAGGATGGAGCCAAAGGAGTAGATGGAGGTCAGCGGCGAGCGGAGCTCGTGCGAAACATGAGAAAGAAAGTCGTCCTTGAGCTTAAGCTCGACGCGGGCACCGCGGCTCGCTTCCAGCGCCAGCCTGCGCTGCTCCGTGACGTCGTGAAACACCAGAACGGCACCCATAAGTTCGCCCCGCGAACCGAGAATCGGTGCGGCGGAGTCGTCGATTCCGTACTCGACGCCGTCGCGCCCAATAAGCACGGTATCCGGAGCCAAGGTCGCCGGCTTTCGGTCGGACAGGCAGGTGAGGATGGGATTGTTCACCGGCTCGCGCGTTTCCGCGTGCACGATCGACAGAATCTCCGCTATGGGCCGCCCACGGCTATCGCAGCCGTGCAGCGGGTCATCCGTTCCGCAACCGGGTTGAGCCAGACCACCTTGGCATCGGTATCGGTTGTGATGACGCCGTCCCCGATCGACTGCATGGTGACACGCAGCAGTTCGTGCTGGCGGGCGAGCTCCTCGGTAAGACGGCGCGCCTCGGAAACATCCCAGTTCGCGCCGACCATTCGCAGAGCACGGCCGTCCCGGTCCCGCTCGACCTGCGCCGTAGCCCGAATATGGTGAATGCTGCCGTCCGGCCAGACCACGCGAAACTCGATCTCGTATGGGCGCGTGCCGGCTATCGCATCCTCCATGGCCTTAACCACGGCTTCGCGATCCTCCGGGTGGAGCTGCTCCCTCCAGAGCAGCTCGTCGGCCGGGCCTTCGCGAAACTCCATGCCGTGCAACCGGTGCATCCAGCGGTCGCAGTTGACCACGCCCCGCTCGATGTCCCAATCCCAAAGGCCGATGCGTCCGCTTTCCGCGGCCAGCGCGGCGCGTTCGTTCGCGTCCCTGAGCGCTTCCTGCTCCGCTTTGCGCGCCGTGACATCCTGAAAGGCTCCCACCAGGCGTACCGGCTTACCGTCCAGCAGCTCTGCCGTCCCAAAGACGCGGACCGCGACACGGCACCCATCCAGGCGAACGATCGCCAACTCCAGATCGAAGGACCCGCCAGCGCAGCAGGCCGCCTCGATGGCGCCAGTGATGAGGGGCCGCGACTCCGGGGTGTAGAAGGCGAGGCCTTCGTCCAGGGTCGGGCGGTAGGAAAGCGGTGCGCCATGGATGCGGTAGGTCTCCTCCGACCAGCTCACGGTCCGGTCTACCAGGTCGACCTCCCATCCGCCGACGCCGGCGACGCGGTTGGTCCGGTCCAGAAACTGCTCACTCCTGCGCAGCGCCTCGCCCTGCTCCCGCTCGATGGCGCGTAGGGCGAAAAAGTCGCGTACGTGCCCTGCCAGCGCCGGCGCGCGAATGACGAAGAGAATGCCGGCCGGCAGTGCCGCGACCGCGCAAACGATCTTTGAAACAGTGAAGTATTGAACGATCGGCAGCCAGTTGCCCGCGACCCGCAGAAAGCTGATCAGCCCGCTCGAGATCAGGAAAAGCCGGAATGTCAGGAAGACCCAGCGGCTGCTTGCGACTTCGGGGATGCGCCTCAGCTTTCTCGCGAGAACCGCTATGCCTGCAAGGAAGAGGGCATACGAAAGCAGAACGAGAATGTCGGCCAGGACGCTTGTCCATAAGAGCCAGGGATGCGCCGAATAAACCGCCCGTCGGAGAGAGTACTCAGACCGCAGCAGAGGGTCGACGCGCAATACAAGCGCGAGCGAACCCGTGCAAGCCGGATCGAGCGTGGCTCCGAGGATCGAAAACATGCCCATACCGTTCAGAAACGCGCCGCATCTGCGGGATTGTGCAACTCCCACACGGCCGCAGCTTCGTCGCTGCGTGAGACCGCATGCGCAAGCGCGGAAAGCAGATCGCAGTTCTTGACCGGCTTCTGCAGAAAGATCTTCGCGCCTGCTTGAAGCGCGCGCCCTTGATTCACACTCCGGTTGCGCCCGGAAAGCACGATCACGGGAATGGTGGACAGGGGCTTGAGAGCCTGCAAGCGCTCGAGTACGGCGAAACCGTCTCCGGCGGGCAGGCCCAGGTCGAGCAGGATGGCATCCGGCTTCGACCGGCGTGCCTCCGCGATGGCCGAAACTCCATCCACGGCTGTAGCAATCGCATAGTTGTTCGCGCGAAGCCGAATGGACAGCGCGAGGCGCAGCTCCGGATCGTCATCCACGATCAGGACTTTCTTCTGTTCCATCGTCGAGCCTCCGGATTTCGCACACAAACGCGCGGCCTGCGTGCAGAGGTCTTATCGGCGGTTCGGTGCAAAGGGTTCAGAGTACGCAAGTAATGCTGACTCGGTGGGCATGCTGGACCGAGTCGCTGCGCCATTCGCTCCATTTCTGCCGCGCAGTCATCGCCTGTAGCTGGCCTCCACGCGGAGATATCAGAACCATCGCAAATGGTGTAAGCGCACCCGGCAGCTCTCCCGAAATCCTCAGCGGTGCAGCATCGACTCGGGCCGACTTGATTGACGAGTCAGGAACGGATACCCATCGCCCGTGAGTTCGACGGAGACGACCGGTGATACGCCTGCTTGGCTCGGAATGGGCAAGTCTTTCCCCCAGGAAGCGGAGTGGGGGTGAGCGAGCTCCAGAAGGGACGGCAGCGCGGCGAAGTGCCTCACTGTTGAGCTAAATGCGTGATCTTTCGAGCAAGCGCGCGTACAGTGGGCTTGGGAGGCATCGCATGGCAACCGCAACCCACGTCCCGGTCGAGCTCTACCTGCAAGGCGATTACGAATACGACCTCGACTATGTCGACGGTGTCATCGAGGACCGTAATTTGGGCGATCCGAACCACTCAAAATGGCAGGTTGCAATCCAGCACTGGTTTCTCCTGAACGCGCAGAAATGGAATGTGCTGGTCCGCCCGGAGCTTCGCATCCACACCAGTGCCACCCGCTACCGCATCGCCGATGTCGCCATCGTGGACGCGTCCGTGCCCGAGCAGGGTCCGCCGACCCATCCACCGCTCGCCGTCTTCGAGGTCCTCAGCCCCGACGACCGGCTCAGCCGCGTCCGCACCCGCCTCGCCGACTTCGCCGCCATGGGCGTTCCGGAAATCTGGCTCATCGACCCCGCCACCGGGTCTTTCGACCGCTTCGAGGGTGGCCAGCTTGCGCGCCGTGAGCAGTTCTCGCTTGCGGGCACTGAAGTGACCTTTGCTGTCTCAGAAATAGGCAAGTTGGTCCGCTAATCCTGGCAATAAGCGAGACGGGATTTAGCTAAACCTCTATGATCCATTAGAGGGGAAGTGCAATGGACACCACAAAGCTGCAAGAAGTAAACGGCTCCACAATGATGGAGCTTCCTCCCGCCCTGCTCGAAATGCTGAATCGTAAAAGCGGCGCAACCGTTAGCCTTGTACGAGATGGAGACCAGATCACCATCGCGTCATGCACGCCTCGTTACACAATGGAGGAGCTGCTGGCGGAGTGCGACCCAACCCAGCCGTTCACGGACGAAGAACGCGAATGGCTGGACGCTCCCCGGGTTGGGCGAGAGTTAATTTAAGCTTCCTAAGAGCGCTCTTAGATATCTAGGCCTGAAAGCTATCGGCATCACGGTAGCTAACCCTTGAGTCTGAGATTGTAAGGTCATAGCGCTCCACAAAGTCTGCCCATTTGCCGGGAGACTGATTGAAGGTATCAATCCAACGCGAGACAGCACTCGCGATAGCGTCAACAAGTGCGCGCAAATTAAAGTACTTTTCACCGTCGGCGCTCTTCGGCGGAAGCGCAGCATTGTCACCGACGTAGAAGATTAGTCTCACCACTGTCCCTTTCAGCACTTTTCTTGAATGCAAGTTAGTCATATGCAGAATGCTGTTGCGGAATTCCCATAGTTCTTTAGAGGTGATCCCCAGTTCGGTTAAGTTGGCATAATCATCCAACCAACGACAGAAGATCTCGCTGTCGTCTCCCAGGTCAATAAAAGCTACCGTGTCGATAAAAGACATGAGAAGCTTGGCGGCAGAAACGTAGTGACAGCTGTTAAAGAGCAGCTTCATCGCTTTGAAGTAATCGTCGTCGAGGAGGCGAGGCAAATCGAAACCTTTCTCTGTTTGATATTCCGTTAAATAATCAACCATTCTGCCGGGCTGCTCATACGGAGAGCCTCGCAAATCATCCATCCTCAAAGGTGCTAAAGATACCTGCATTAAAAATGGAATCGTACCGTTAATTACGGGTGTGATTACAACGAGAGGATCTCTTGGAGCTTCGAAAACCTGAAAAAGCGGTTCGAAGATCTCAAGCTGCCGTCCGAGCCGCATCAATGCTTCATATCTTCGCCATGTTATGGCGATGCTGGGCTGGATGCGACTTGCTGTTTGACAATCCTGCTGAACGCGAGCCTGCAACATCGACAGCTTTTCTGAATCTGTTCCTTCAAGAGTATGTGGCGCGATTCCGATCTCGGTGATAGACGATTGATTCACATAGAGAAACAGGTTGTAAGCGACGTTTGTCACGCAATCATCCCTTATTCTCGACACTCCTGCAGGAACTCAACATCCCAGGGTTAAACAGAAAAAGGCCACCTTGGCGGGTGGCCTTTTCCGTGCGAACGAGACCGGTTAGTCCCCGGCCACGGTCTCCTCTTCCCGAATCGCTTCCCGGACTTCGACCGGCGCTGCCACCGGTTTCGGCGCGGGTGCAATCGATCCGATCGAAATCAACCCAGGCTCCGCAGGCTTTTCGCCCAGGATCTGCTCGCGGTACAGCTTAGCCATGCGGGCGTTTTCCGCATCCTGCTTCATCTTCGCGTCGCGGGCCCGAATCTTTTCCTCGCGCGAGTTCTTCGCGATGCCGGACTTCTCAAAGGTATCGTTCGCCGCCGAATCCACGTGCGCCTGGTTCAGCGCGAGCGTGTGCTGGGCGTCGCCCATGCCGACCTTCTTGCCGCCGGCGAAGATCTCGTGCCGCCCATGCTCCTCGTACCACTTGGTCAGGGTGGAGGTCATGTGCATCTTCTCGATGATGTTGCGCCAGCCCACGCCCGTGTTGTAGGCGCAGAAGGAGATCTCCCCCTCCTGGGTCGCGTAGGGGATGATGCACTGCTCGGTCCGGCGGAAGTCGTAGTTGAACAGATCCTGGAACCACATACCCGCGATGAACAGGAAATTCCAGCGGTCGTTGCGGCGCTTCTCGATGTCGGCCATCGTGCGGTCCGCGGTGACCTTGCCGTAGTTGCGGCCGGTCGCGCCGAAGCACTTGTCGAACTTTGCCAGCAGGTCGACGATCTTGAAGTGCGTCGGCGACTTGGTCGGGTCATAGTTGCGGAGCAGCGCGAGCGTCACGCCGACAATGGACAGCCACTTGCCGCGGGCCGCGTCGTTGATCTTCGCGACGTCCTTGGCCAGGCGGTCCGCGTTCAGGAACGCGGTGACCGGCACGGCTTCCTTGGTTTCCTTGTCGATCATCAGCGCCATGCCGATGCCGCAGTTCGGGTGACAGCCGCAGGAGAGCTGGCCCCAGTCGCGGTCGGGCCCGTGCACCAGGTCGGCCCAGTCGGAGAAGGTGGACATGAAGGAGATGGGGAACCAGTCGCGGGTCGGCTCGCCGAGCCCGGTCTGGTTTTTGACGTCGTGCGCCATGTGCGACAAGGTGTAGCGCTGCGCCTCGCGCCGCTCGTCGGAGATCGCCTCGTCGCGGCCCGTGAAGGAAACCGGCTGGAACGAGATGAAGTTGATCCGCTTCGGGTTGTCGAGCGCGAACTCGATGATGCGGCCCACCTGCTCGTTGTTGATGCCGTTGATGATGGTGGTGACCGGCACGATGTCCACACCCGCCTCGTGGAGGTTGTGGATGGCCTGGAGCTTCACGTCGAACAGGTTGCCGACCTTGCGGTGCGAGTTGGCGGCATTGCCGATGCCGTCGAACTGGAGGTAAGCGTAGCGAAGCCCGGCCTCGCCGGCGGCGCGGCACAGCTCCTTAGACTTGGCGAACTCGATGCCGTTGGTGGCGGCCTGGACCGAGGTGTAGCCGACCTTGCGGGCGTAGGCGACCGCATCGAGGAAGTACGGCGAGAGCGTCGGCTCGCCGCCCGAGAACTGGACCGACATCTGGCGGCGCGGCTTGATGGTGATCGCGTTGTCCAGCATGGTCTTGATCTCGTCCCACGTAAGCTCGTGAACGAACCCGACCTGGTTCGCGTCCATGAAGCAGGGGTCGCACATCATGTTGCAGCGGTTGGTCAGGTCGATCGTCAGCACCGACCCGCGGCCGTGGGTGACCGTCGAGGTTCCGTGGTTGTGCAGGCCTTCGTCGTTGTGCGCCTTGATGTCGCGTCCTGGGAAAACCTCTTCAAGGTGGCGGAAAAAGTCGGTGTCGATCGACATCACGTCTTCGAAGTGGCCGTGCTTGGGGCAGTCCTTCACCATCAGGATCTTGCCATCACGCTCCACGATCTGCGCCTTGATCTCACCGACTTTTTCGTTCAGCAGAATCTCGTGCGGCAGCTTGCCGTCGATGATCTGCTGGCGAATCTCCGGCACGCACTTGGGGCAGAGCGAGTCGGTGGTACGGGGCCAGCCGAGCGGCGGCTTTTCCTTCTGGTAGCTCTTCAAGAGCGGCTTGTCCGACCACTTGGGGGTGAACGAGGCGTTCGGCTTGATGCTGTTCAGCTTCTCGAAGACGGTCCAGGCACCCTGGGCTGCCAGGGTGAGGGTGCGCTCGGCGTACTTGACGGCTTTCGGCATGGTCGGCGGTTGCTCCTAAAGGTGTGAGTTCAGATGCAGTCAGGTGGCGGCTGGTCGCAGGAGCCTGCATCGCTCCGCCTGCGCTCCATGCGGAGGGCGGGCGACAGTCATCACTCCATAACGATACCGGCGGGTCACGCGAAGGTGGTACGTGTCAAGGCCGAACGGGGTTGTGGCAGGGCTGAACAGCAGTGCCGGCGGGGTGAAAGGAACGAGCCGCCGGAGTGCGCGCTCCTACTTTTTGTGGAACACGCGCTGCTTGATGTCGGGAAAGAACTCGTTGAACAGGTCGGAAGCGCCCAGCGTGGCAAGCGAAGTGGCCCAGCTGGTGAAGATGTAGCGATTGTTGATGCTGCTCTGCGGGTAGTAGGTCTGGGTCAGCGCGGCGGCCATCCCTCGGCCCAGAATCTTTGGATAGTTGACGCCATGGCTGCCGTCGTCCTTCTGCGTGATGAGCACGCGGCTGACCGCGTACTCGCCGCGCCGGACATACGAGCCCTCACCCAGGCGGTAGTAGCGCGGATCGTCCTTGAAAGCGATGGCGAGCAGCGAGTCCGACAGGACGTGGGTATTGGCCTGGCGCAGGGCGGCCGCGCCGGCGCGCTCGCCCCACCCCTCCAGGTTGACGCCGTAATGGGGGTTGCTGTCGGTGAGCACGCCGTACCAAGCGCCCCACAGGATCGCGAGCGGGGTGGTGTAGCGCGTTGTCTCGTGGACGGGAAAGAGCAGCTTGTCGCGGACGGAGAGCGGCGGGACTTTCTCGCCGGGCTCGACGATCACAGAGAATTGTCGTTTTTCGACCGCGGCGGGCCGGTTGGACCGCGTGGCCGGCACAGGGTGGGTCGGCGGTTGCTGATCGAGCACGGAAGGCTGCTGCTGGGGCGCGGGAGCATCGGGCAGGGTTTCAGCTTCGAGCGGGGGAGCGCAGGCAAGCACGGCGGCAAGAGCGGGAAGCAGGCAGGAAAGGCGCATGACGGATGACCTTAGTGTCGCCGATTTGGCGAGCCCGGATAGAGAACGCGGCAAAAAGAATCGCGTTGCCGCCCCTGGGAACCGGGGAGGATACTGGAAGCCATGAGCGAGCATGTGTGGGATCAGGCCTTGCGGCGAGTGACGGTGCAGGCCGCGCGTGAGT
>CAXTTW010000065.1:0-9145 GCA_964247255.1 uncultured Acidobacteriaceae bacterium | reverse complement strand
GCCTTTTGCCGCTGCTTGAGCGCGAGCACGGCCCGCGCTTCGTCCACTTTCGTCTGCTGCACCTCAAGCTGCGTGGCAATGGCCTGCTCGTTCACCGTGAGCCGGTCGGCTTCGATGCCGCCGCGGGTATTCAGCTCGTCGGCCTTGCCCTTCGATTCGCTGTACTTGAGGCCGGAGATCACGCCCAGGTCGTAGAGGGCCTTGTCGGTGGCGGCCTGTTTTTGCGCCTGCGCCTGGTCGGCGGAGACGGTGGCCGCGCCCGCGCGCTGGGTCATCAGGTCGCTGCGGAGCTTGGCCTTGATGTTGAGCAAGTCGACCTGCGCGGCCTTGAAGCCGAGTTCCGCGCCCAGCAGCTCCTGGTCGAGCTGGGGATCGGTCAGGTCCATCAGCACGGTGTCGGGCTGGACTTTCGCGCCGGGCAGCACGCGCAGGCGGACCACGGTCGCTTCGGTCTCGGCGGGGATGAGGCGGATGCGGTCCTCGCGGGGGACGAGGGTCCCGATGCCGCGCACCTGACGCACCATGGGGCCGCGCTTCACGGTGTCGGTCCAGACGGTGGAGCGCTCGACCGAGGGGGCAGCTGGTTTGAGGCGGGCAACGGCGAACCCCGCGCCGCCCAGGGCGAGGATGAGCAGCACGGCGAGCAAGGCGCGGTTGCGGGTGCGTTTACGTTTCAGGTCCGGGCGGGCGATGTCCATACGCCTGTTGTACTTGCACGTAGGCAGCCGAACCCGCGGAGGCGTAAGTAGTTGATCCTACTCGCGGCCGCTGCGCCGCGGCTGCCCTGAACCGTCCATTTCCGGACAGAGGTGTCCGTTTCCGGACACAAGAAAGGGCCGCCCTGGCGAGCGGCCCTGGATCGAGCAGGTCCTACTTCGACGAAGTAAACACCGCCACGCACCCCGGCAGGGGGCCGCACAGCGGGTTTGGGTTCAGCAAGGGCACAAAGATCTGGTTCGTCACCGGGTTCACCGCGACGCTGTGCGAGTTGGTGCCGGTGGGCACGTTTTCGATCCACTTGTTGGTCGCCGCGTCGATCACGCCGAGGACCGGGGTCGCCTTGGCCGCCGAGGGGCTCGTGAAGTAGTCGCGCGCGGCCGTGTAGTAGCGGTTGTCGTAGGCGTTGTAGGCCACGAAATCCTCGCCGCCCACCTCGGTGAGGTTCGCGAGGATCACGCCCGTAGCCGCATCCACAATGTAGGTGCGCGGCGCGAACTGGACGGGATCCGGGGCGGGGAAACCCGGGTCGCAGCCGGCGATCACGTTCGAGCCCGGCCCTTGCGCCAGGGTCGAGGGCTGGCAGTTGTCCAGGCCCGGGTACACCTTCTCGACCGCGCCGGTCGAGGGGTCCAGAATCGCGAGCACGCCGGTCGCGGTATCGGTAGCGACGCTGACCACGAACTTATTGACCCGCGAGTCGTACAAAACGCCGCCGATCGAGCCCAGGTGCGCGTTTGGGGTTCCATTCGTTCCGTCGAAAGCGATGCGCTTGCGGATCGTCAGCGTTTGGGTCGAGATGAGGGTCAGGAACGATTCGCCGGGGTTGTTGTTGGCCGCCGCCACCGTGCCCGTTCCGGGGTCGTAGTCGAAGGAGCCGACCCGCAGGGAGCCGCCGGTGTCGAGGGTCGCGATCTCCGGAGGGTTCGCGGGGTTGGCCGCGAGGTCGAAGACGCGGACCATGCTGGGGTAGTCCCCGGCCCACAGCTGCGTACCGATGACATAGGCTCCGTCCGGCCCGGACTTCGCGACGTTGGCGTTGGGCCCGGCGAAGACGGGCGCGGTTTGGCCAATCAGCGTGTCTGTATAGGCGTTGAAGAGGATGACGCGCTTGTTGGTGCGGTCGGCGAACGCGCCGATTTGGGTGGCGGGGTTGACGGAGATTTGGTTGAACGAGCCGAGCGGGGTGGCGGCCGTGATGCCGGGAACGGCCAGGTAGCCGAGCGGGCGAAGGGGGCCAGGGGTGGTCTGGCCGAGCGCGGCGAGGGGAGTTGCAAAGGCAGCCAGGGTGAGCGTAGGGAGAAATCGAGTCATGAGGGTTCCTTCCGGGGGGGGGGTGGCCGCCGTTTCGCACCTGCGCCGGTGGCACAACACGATGCTACTTTCCGGCTGTGAGGAAGGAAAAGTCTTGTAAGACTTCTCGCAAATTTCTTTCAGCCATGGGCGCGCGCGGGGCGAGCCATGCCCGAGTCAGAACGCACGAGCGTTACCGGGAGAAAGCTGCGTCGAAGGCCGAGAGAAGGACGACCATGAGCCCCAGGAGTAGGATGTATAGCCGAAACGCACGGTAGCTAACATCGAGGAGGGCTTGCGCATCTTCGGAGCGCCCGACCCGCTCTCTCGTGTCTAGGCAGATACCCCACATGAGACGACCGGCAGCCGCCAGTGCAAGAACAACAAGGCCTGCGAGCGCAAGCAGGTCGGGCCTGTGCGGAAGCTCCTTCCTGAAAAGGAAGCAGGCCCGCGCCAGAGGGAGTAAGGCGGAGGCGTTGAACACGAGCACGAGCACGAAATGAACCGAGCGGTAGGGGCTGACGGCAACGCTCCTCTGCCAGGCAAGTTGTGCCTTACGAGAAGGGGTGGAGATCGCCAAGGGTATGCCCTCCAAGTCCATAGTGCCATTCTGCTGCCAAATAAGAAATTCCTCCGGCAGAAGCAGGGGCGGCGTAAAAGAGCCGGATCTGCGGTTCTCCACCCCACCCGCCTGCCGGTGGTATAGTTCGGAAATGAGCCGGGACTCCGACGCAACCCTCCGCTGCTGTTGTTGAGGCCCGGCTCGCCCCCAACCCTGCTGTAGTCGTTTTCCCGCGAAACCCGCGAGTTTCCATGCGATTGACGCCCCTCGGACCCGTGCATCCCTGTTGTCCCTTCCGTGCGAATGCGCGCGGAGCGGCCTGTTGTCGTCTCCGGTAAACGGCTTTCTCCCAAGGCTCCCCACCCGAGCCCTCTCCTTCCGGACCCGTACACAACCCGTACAGCAGGAGCGCCGCACGTGAAGCTTTCCACCCGCGCATTCAGTTTTCTTCTTTGGGCCCCTTCCGCCCTCCTGGCTCAGGTCGTCGGCGGCACCATCGCCGGCACGGTTACCGACAGCACCGGGGCCGTGGTGCCCGGGGCGCAGATTTTGGTCCACAACGAGAACACCGGCACTGAGCGCCGCCTTATCGCCGATGCCGCGGGCGGATTCGCCGCGCCGTCGGTCCCCGTCGGCACCTATACCGTTCTCGTGGACGCTCCCGGCTTTGGGGTCCTGCGGCAAACGGGCATCGCCCTTGCCGTCGGCCGGTCGCTGCGCGTTCCGGTCGTGCTGCAAGTGTCCAGTAAGGCGCAGGAGGTGTCGGTGACGGACCGTCCGGCCACCGTCAACACCACCACCCAGCAGATCGACGGGCTGGTGAGCGAGCGCCAGGTTAAGGGCCTGCCGCTCAACGGCCGCTCCTACGACCAGCTGCTCACGCTCAACCCCGGCATCGTCAACTACACGGCCGAGCGGTCCGGCTCCATCGGCACCTCGAACTCCGCCGTCGGCAACCTGTTTACCGCGACCGGACGGCGCCCGCAGGACAATCTGTTTCTGCTCAACGGCATCGAGTACACCGGGGCCTCGCTCATCGACCTGACACCCGGCGGCACGAGCGGGCAGCTGCTCGGCGTCGACGCGGTGCGCGAATTCAACGTGGTCGACAACACCTACGGGTCCAACTACGGCAAGCGCGACGGCGCGCAGGTTTCCATCGTCACCGAGTCCGGCACCAACCAGGTTCATGGGTCGGCGTACGAGTTCCTGCGCAACGCCGCGCTGGACGCACGGAACTTCTTCGACCAAGCAAGGAAGCCGCAGTTCCAGCGCCACAGCTTCGGCGGCGCGCTGGGCGGGCCCTTGCGGCACGACCGGAGCTTCCTGTTCGGCAACTACGAGGGCTTCCGGCAGAATCTCGGCATCACCGACGTCACGCTCGTGCCCGACAACCAGGCCCGCGCCGGGGTTCTGCCCGGCGCGAATCGCATCGCGCTTTCGCCCACCGTGCAGGGTTTGCTCAATCTGTGGCCCGTCCAGAACGGCCCCGAACTGCTCGATGCGCAGGGTCAACCGACGGGTATCGCCCAGGCATTCTCCTCGCCGCTCCAGCGCATCCGCGAGGACTTCGGTACGGCCCGCTTCGACCAGAATCTGTCCGCGAACGACCTGCTCTTTGCCGTGTACACCGTCGACGACTCTGCCGCGAACACCCCCACGCAAAACCCGCTTTCGTTGATCGACCTCACGCTGCGCGAGCAGGTGGCCAGCGTGCAGGAGCAGCACGTGTTCTCCTCGCGCCTGCTTAACACCGCCCGGTTCGGGTTCTCGCGGGCGGGCTTCTTCTTCAATGGTTCGGTGCCCGTGGCCAGCCCGACCTTTCTGGCCGGCCGCCCCGTCGGGGCCATCGTCATCGCGGGCTCGACCGCGTCGAACGGCTCCTCGCAGATCACCGGGGCGGGCGCGAACGTGGGCTCGCTCAACCGGACCGCGCGCAACCTGTTCACCGTCGACGACCATGTCTTCCTCACCCTGGGCGCGCACCAAATCGAGGCAGGGGGCTGGCTCCAGCGCATGCAGTCGAACGACAGCCTGGCCCAGAACCAGTTCGGCCAGGCCAGCTTCGCCTCGCTCGCGACGTTTCTTCAGGGCACTGTTCGCACCTTCACCGTCGTGCCCCAGCCCACGGCGCTGGCTTGGCGCGCGCTGTTCGGCGCGGGCTACCTCGAAGACAGCTGGAAGGCCGCTCCGCGCCTCCAGGTCTCGTACGGGCTTCGAGTCGAGTCGACGAATGGCTTCAACGAAGCCCGGGGCCGGGCGGGGGTTTACGGTTCGACAAACGGCGTCCTCGACACTAACCCAACGGTAGGCTCCGCCGCGCTCACCACGAACCGCGCCCGGTTCCTGCCCGAGCCGCGCGTAGGGGTCGCGCTCGACCCGTTCGGTGACGGGCGCACGGCGGTGCGGGCCAATTTCGGCCTGCACCGCGGGCTGCTCGACAACCTGGACTACCGGCTCGACCAGTCCGCCCCCTACAACACGACGCTCAACTACGCGAACGTCCCCGTCGGCAACCCGACCGGGGGCGCGCCGGGGCTGCCCTCGCCGTCGAACGTCCAGCCCGACCTCCTCACGCCCACCGTGCTGGCGTGGTCGCTCAAGGTAGAGCGGCAGCTTGCGCCTTCCCTGTCGCTGACGGTCGGCTATGTCGGCTCGCGCGGCTACCACCAGATCCTCTCCTCCGACCAGAACGAGCCCGCGGCCGTCACCTGCCCCGCGGCGGCGTGCCCGGCGGGCCTAGCGAACGGGACGATCTACTACCCGACCACCATCCGCCTGAACCCGGCGCTGGCCAACACGACCTCCTGGACTTCGAACGGCATCGCGAACTACAACGCGCTCGTAGTGGACGTGCGGCGCGACTTCCACGCCGGGCTGCAGATTCGCGCCAACTACACGTACTCCAAGAATCTCGATGACGGCTCCGCGCTGAACACTTCGGTTTCCGCCAACACTCCGGCGTATGTGTCCTTTCCCGCGCGGCCGTCGCTCGACTATGGCCGCGCGGCCACCGACATTCGCCACCTCGCGACCATCAACGGGTCCTACGACCTGCCGTTGCATGCACAAAGCGCCGTGCTGGACCGCGCGGTCGGCGGTTGGACGATAGCGACGATCGCCACCCTCCAGTCCGGCTTTCCACTTTCCCCCCAGCTCGGCTACAACCCGACTGGCTCTGGCGATACACGCAACCCGGTCCGCCCGGACGTAAACCCAAACTTCCGCGGGCCGCTGTACTCGAGCGGCGGCACGCGCGCGCGGGTTCTGCGTTTCTTCGATCCGGCGGCCTTCCAGGCCCCCGCTTATGGCACGGTGGGCAACGCCGGCCGCGACACCTTGACAGGGCCCAACAGCTACGAGTGGGACCTGTCCGCGCTCAAGACTATTCCCATCACCGAGCGCGCCCGGCTGCAGTTTCGGAGCGAGTTTTTCAATGTCCTGAACCACACCAACCTCCAAACGCCGAACGAAGTGGTCTTTTCCTCCGGCCCAGCGCAAGGGACGGCGGCCAACCGCACCGCACCGGCGGTCGCGAGCCCGACGGCGGGGGTGGTGACCGCAGCCGCCCCGAGCCGGCTGATCCAGTTCGGGCTCAAGCTCTTGTTTTAAGGCCCCCTTTTCAGACGGGTCATCCTGAGCGGAGCGAAGGATCTGCTTTTCGCGCTGGGCTGAGAACCAAAGCAGATCCTGCCTCGCTGCGCTCCTCAGGATGACCCTTTTCAGGAGAAGCCGCAGATTGGACGCAAGTGAGCCCGGGAACAGAAGTGGGCAGCTCCTGCCTTCATTTCTATCGAAAAAAGGAACCAGAACCTTTAAAAGCCGCTTCATGAATCTAAAATCCTCTGAAGCGACTCTTAAGCGAATGAGTTCCGTCCCGCCATTCCGTTCTCGGGAAGCGCGGACTGCCCCTGCAAGCCCGCTTTGCCCGCAGCCTCACCCGCAGCCTCAGGAGAACGCCCTCGCGTGACCGCCGCCCCGCTCCAACCCGTAACCGCCGCCCCGGCGCTCAGCCATCTACGCCTGCTGGAGGCCGAGTCGATCCACATCCTGCGCGAGGTGGCTCAGGAGTTCGAGCGGCCGGTGATGCTGTACTCCATCGGCAAGGACTCCTCTGTCATGCTGCGGCTGGCGCAGAAGGCTTTCTACCCCGGGCCGATTTCGTTCCCGCTGCTGCACATCGACACCGGCTACAAGTTCAAGGAGATGTTGGAGTTTCGCGACCGCACGGCCCGTGAGGTGGGAGCGGAGCTTCTCGTCTGGCGCAACGAGCCGGCGCTCGCCAACGGCACCAACCCCATCGCGCTTGATACCAAGCGCTGCTGCGGCTTGCTCAAGACCCAGGCTTTGCTCGACGGGCTCAACCACTACGGCTTTACCGCAGCGTTCGGCGGGGCGCGCCGCGACGAGGAAAAGTCCCGCGCCAAGGAGCGCATCTACTCCTTCCGCGACCGCGCGGGCCAGTGGGACCCGAAAAACCAGCGACCCGAGCTGTGGAACCTGTACAACGCGCGTATCCACCCCGGCGAGTCGATCCGTGTCTTCCCCCTGTCGAACTGGACCGAGATGGACGTGTGGCAGTACATCTACGAGGAATCGATCCCGGTCGTCGATCTGTATTTCGCCCGCGAGCGGCCCATGTATATCCGGGGCGACGCGCTCATTCCGACCGAGCAGGCTTTCGTGCGTCTGCCCGGAGAGCAGCCGCAGATGGTCAAATGCCGGCTGCGTTCGCTGGGCTGCTCGCCCTGCACGGGCGCGATCCGGTCGGATGCGGACTCGATCCCGGCGATCATCGAGGAGATCCTCGGTTTCAAGTCGTCGGAGCGCGCCAACCGCGCCATCGACCATGACCAGGAAGGCTCGATGGAGCTGAAAAAGCGCGAGGGCTACTTTTGATGGCAATTTCGCAGAATGGAGCCCCGGCTCACGAACCCGAAGTGTGGGACGAGCACGTCGTCGATGCGAATCCTCGCTTCGGCCATGCGCCCAAGCCGTCGCCGGTGGAGGTTTCGCCGACCTTCGATGTCGCGAGCTACCTCGCCGGGGAGCGCGCGAAGGACCTCTTTCGCTTTTCGACCGCCGGGTCGGTCGACGACGGCAAGTCCACCCTCATCGGACGGCTCCTGTACGACACGCAGAGCGTCTACGACGACCAGGTCCGGTCGATCGAGGGCAAGGGAACCACCGCGCCGGGCGTGCTCGACCTCGCGCTCTTGACCGACGGCCTCCGCGCCGAACGCGAGCAGGGCATTACCATCGACGTTGCCTACCGCTACTTCGCGACCGCGCGGCGCAAGTTCATCATCGCGGACACCCCCGGCCACGAGCAATACACCCGCAACATGGCCACGGGCGCCAGCACCGCCGATGCCGCCGTGGTGCTGGTCGACGCGCGCAAGGGCGTGCTTCCGCAGTCGCGCCGCCACGCGACCATCACCGCGCTGCTCGGCGTGCCGCGCATCGTGGTCGCCGTCAACAAGATGGACCTGGTGAACTGGAGCGAGGCGCGGTTCGAGGCGATCCGCTCGGAGTTCACCGCGTTTTTCGAGGGCGTCGGAGAGGCCCTGCTTCACTTCATCCCCGTCAGCGCGCTCGCCGGCGACAACGTCGTCCACCCTTCGGCGGCGATGCCCTGGTATGCGAGGCCCACTCTGCTGGAGCTGCTCGAAGAGCTGCCGCCTTCCTCCTACTCCGACGCGCAAAGCCCTTTTCGGTTTCCGGTCCAGCGCGTCATCCGGCCTAACCTCGACTTTCGCGGCTTTGCCGGGCAGATCGCCGCCGGTACCATCCGCCCCGGCGATACGATCAATGTCTTACCCTCGGGCCGGCGCTCACGGGTGAGCCGCATCGTCACCTTCGACGGCGACCTCCAGGAAGCCTCCGCACCGCTTTCCGTCACCCTCACCCTCGACGATGAGATCGATATTTCGCGCGGGGACCTCCTTGTTTCGCCGGACGCGCCCGCCGAGGTCGCGACTCGCTTTACGGCCTCGCTGGTCTGGATGGACGGCGAGGCGCTCGACCTCGGCCGACGCTACCTGGTGAAGCAGACCAGCCGGACCGTTCAGGGATATGTGCGGGGCGAGGCGCTCACGCTGAACGGCATCGCGGAGGTGGAACTTACCACGCTGCTCCCCCTGGCGGTGGACCTGTACACGCAAAACCGGCACACGGGCGCGTTTATCCTCATCGACTCCGGTTCCAACGCAACCGTCGCCGCCGGGATGATCCGGGCGGTTCTGGCGGAGAACGCTTCGAACGCGGACGGACCGGTGACCCCCGAGGAGCGCGCGGCGGTTTGGGGCCACTCCGGGGCGATGCTCGAGTTGCAGGGCGACCCCGCGATCGCGAACGCGCTGGAGCGCACCCTGCTGGGCGAGGGCTGCTTCATGCTCCGCAGCGACCGCCTTCAGACCGATGCGCGCGAGCTTGCCGAGGCAGGCGCGCTCGTGCTCACCAGCACGCCCACAAGCGGCCGGCCCGTGCTCACCCTCCGCACTCCCGAGGACGCGGCGCACACGCTGCCACTCTCCGCCGACCCGCGCGAGGCCGCCGGCGAGGCCCTGCAAC
>CAXTTW010000064.1:0-9179 GCA_964247255.1 uncultured Acidobacteriaceae bacterium | reverse complement strand
GTCGCGGAGCTCGCGCAGGGCGCGGAAGCAGGCGCGGGCCACGGCGGGGTCGTCTGAGATGGGAGCAACGGTCATCAGGCCGCGGAGGGGCAGGTGGGCGTGGAGGTCGGGGAGCCGTTCGAGGAGTTGCGCCAGCTCGGGGCCGTCGGGCGGGAGGCCTTCCTTCGCCTCCTCCGGGCTGAGCTTGATTTCGAGCAGGATGGGAAGAGGCTTCTCGGCGCGTTCGGCGGCGGCGTAGAGGCGCTCGGCGAGCTTCAGCGAGTCGACCGTGTCGACGGCGGAGAAGACTTCGGCGGCGAGCGCGGCTTTGTTGGACTGCAAGTGGCCGATCATATGGACGTCCGCGGCGGCCCCGGCGAGCGCCTGCGCCTTGGCCGCGAACTCCTGGACGCGGTTCTCGCCGAAGAGCCGGTGGCCGGCCGCCCAGGCTTCGAGCAGGAGCTCGACGGGGTGAGTCTTCGAGACAGCCATCAGCCGGACGGAGCCGGGGGGACGGCCCGCGCGGCGGCAGGCTTCGTCGATCGAGCCCTGCACGCGCGCGAGATTGTCAGCAACACCCATGGCACCTTTCTCAGAAGATCTGCTCGAGGTCGAGGTGCCTGGCCATGCGGGGGTCATCCTGAGAGGCGAGGCGCCGAACCCATTTTTCCCTTCGACGGAGGAAAGCAGGTCCTTCGCTTCGCTCAGGACGACCCGGGTTCGTCCGCCATCTTTGGAAGAAGCGGCCTCAGTGGCCCTGCTCTTCCAGGAACTTCTCCGCTTCGAGCGCGGCCGCGCAGCCGGAGCCGGCCGCGGTGATGGCCTGGCGGTAGCGGCGGTCCTGCACATCGCCGCAGGCGAAGACGCCCGGAACGCGGGTGAAGACCTGATCGTGCGTTTTGATATAGCCGTCGTGGTCGAGCTCGATCTGGCCGGTGAAAGCCTTCGCGTTCGGCTCGTGGCCGATGCCGAGGAACAGGCCGGCGACGGCGAGGTCGGTCACCTCACCCGTCTGCCGGTCGCGCAGGCGGACGCCGCGGACCTCCTTCTCCTCGACGCCGAGCACTTCCTCGATCTGTACGTTGGGGCGGAACTCGATCTTCTCGTGCGCCCGCGCGCGCTCGAGCATGATGGCCGAGGCGCGGAAATTGTTGGACCGGTGCAGCAGCGTGACTTTGGAGGCGAAGCGGGTGAGGAACAGCGCCTCCTCCATCGCCGAATCGCCGCCGCCAACCACCGCGATCTCCTTGCCGGAGAAGAAAAAGCCGTCGCAGGTGGCGCAGGAGCTCACGCCGTGGCCAATCAGCGCCTGCTCGGACGGCAGATTGAGCCAGCGTGCGGAGGCGCCGCTGGCGATGATGAGCGAGCGGGTGAGGATGGTTTCCTTGCCGAAGTTGAGCACAAAAGGGGTTGTGGTCAGGTCGGCGCAGTTCAGGTGAGCCATCTTGAACTCGGTGCCGAAGCGCGCGGCCTGCTTCTTCATGTTTTCGATCAGGTCCGGCCCCTGCACGCCCTCCGGCCAGCCGGGAAAGTTCTCGACCAGGGTCGTGATGGACAGCTGCCCGCCGGGCTCGTGGCCCTCGATAACGAGCGGCTTGAGGTTGGCGCGGCCGGTGTAGATGGCTGCTGTAAGGCCGGCGCAGCCGGAACCGAGGATGACGACGTCGCGTACGGGAGTCTCTGCCATGGGGGTCACTATTGAGTCTAACCGCCCGGTAAGTTCCGCGGGCCACTCAAGGGATGCGCTGCGAACACGCCGGATGCAGCGGCGGCATTAGCATGTCGATATGGCAAACCTGATCCTTGTGTATGGTATGCGGCTGCTGCCGGCGGACGAAGTCGCCGGCGTGAGTGACGCCCCCGTGGTGCTGAAGAACGGCAACCAGGCGCACGTAACGATGCACACGCTGGAAGGCTCGCGGGAGCAGATCGAGGCGGGGCTGCGGCAAAGCATCGAGGCATTCTTCGAGTTTTTCCCGGAGATCTAGACGCAGCCCGCGCGGGTGGCCCTTGGCGTGCGTAGGGTCATCGGCGTGGGCCGGAGGGGCAGTGCGCCCCTATTCGCGCGGTCCGCACTAATCGTTCTTCGAGAGGCTGTTCCATTTTGGAACGGCCTTTTTCTTTTGTTCTGAATTGAACTTGAGGTCCTGCCAACCCTGCCGATTTGTCCCCTGGGATGCCCCAAGCCGTGGCGGAATGGAGTTGCGCCCGGATGGAGCTCAGCTCTGAGAGAGGCGACGAGAGGGGCTTCGCGATGCGTTCTGGTCGGTTTGCGGTCGGGTTGGTTCTGATGGTGTGGTCCCTTGCGGCGCAGGCAAGCGGGCCGCGCTGGGTCGCGGGCGGGCAGTACTTCAACCCGGCGGCCAAGGGCAGCCCAGTGGTCTGGATGGGCGGGCAGGTCAGCTTCTCGATGGACCAGGGCGCGCTCTCCGCCTCGGTATCGAACAATGCCGCGGCCTACGGAGTAGCGCAGGCGGCCGCGGTTTGGACGGCGGTTCCGACGGCGGCGGTCAGCATCTCGCAGGGCAGCTCCCTGAGCGAAGACGTGAACGGCGGCAACGTGACCGCGAACACCCCGGCAGGGACGGGCGCGACCCTGCCGGCGGACGCCCAGGGGTCGGCGACGACTAAGCCGGTGGCGGTGATCCTGGATGCGGATGGCTCGGTGATCGATGCGATCTACGGGGTGGGGGCGAGCGACCCAAACCAATGTACGCAGACCGGGGTGTACTCCGGGGTGGACAACCTCACTCCTTCCGGCAACATCGCCCATGCCTTCATCATCCTGAACGGGCTGTGCGCGACCACGCCGGACGGCATCGGGCTGATTCAGTACGAGCTGGTGCGGGCCTGGGGGCGCGTACTGGGGCTGGACTGGTCGCAGGTTAACGAGGCAATGTGGCCCTACAGCACCGAAGACGGGCGCGCGGGCTGGCCGGTGATGCACGCGGGCGAGCGCCTGTGCCAAGGCTCAGCGAACACCTGCCTGCCCAACCCGATGACGCTGCGCCTGGACGACATCGCCGGGCTGAACCAGCTGTACCCGGTGACGCAGGCGAACGCGGCGCAGTGGCCGGGCAAGACCGTGACCGCCTCGGCGACGCTGACTGTCCAGGGGTCGGTGCTGTTCCGCAATGGGCAGGGCATGCAGGGGGTCAACGTGGTGCTGACGCCCCTGAACCAGACCGCCAACGGCGACGTCGAGGACCTGCGCTACACGGTCACCGCGGTTTCAGGAGCGTACTTTCGCGTGAACGGGGCCAACCCGGTGAGCGGGCCCACGGACCCGCAGGGCAACGCGTACGGGCGGTTCGGGACCGACGACACGGCGAAGCAAGGCTGGTTCACGCTGAGCGGCGTGCCGCTGCCGCCAGGGGTAAGCTCGGCGCGGTACCGCATCTCGATCGAGCCGGTGAACCGGCAGTACACCGGGCCGGACTCGGTGGGCCCCTATGGCCAATGGCTGAACCGGCAGTACACCGGGCCGGAGACGGTAGGGGCTTACCGTGTTTCGCAGGTTGTGCCTTCGGGCGCGATGCAGACGGCGGAGCTGGGCACCCTGACCGCGGGCTCGGTGGCGACGCAAAACTTTACGCTCGGCGACTCGGCGGACGGGACGGTGACCGACGACGGCTCACCCGATGCGCCGAACCAGACCGGCGGCAACGGCGAGTGGCTGGCCAAGCTGGTGGGCTACGGGCACACGGGCTGGTTCCAGTTCCACGCACGGGCCAACCGGACGTTTACGGTCGAGGCGATCTCGCTTGACGAGACGGGCTTGCCGACGCTCGGTAAAGCGGCGACGGTCATCGGCATCTGGGACGGAGCGCGCGCGACCAACACCTTGCCCGATCTTTCCACCGACGCGCCGTTCAACGGGGTCGAGGCGGGGCTCACGGCGCTTTCGGCGACCACGGATGCGGACGGTGAGGTGCGCGTGGCCTACGCGGACGCCCGCGGCGATGGGCGGCCGGACTTTACCTACCGGGCGCGGCTGCTCTATGCGGATTCCGTTTTTCCGGCGCGGCTGACCCTGAACGGGGGAACAATCTCGATCGAGGGGCGGGGCTTCCGGCCCGGGGTACAGGTGACGATCGGCGGGGTGCAGGCGGCGGTCACCAGCGTGACCCCGACCGAAATCACGGCGGTCGCGCCGGCGGTCAGTGCCCCGACGGGCACGGCTGTGCTGGCGATCCAAGACCCGCAAACGCTGGGTTTGGCGCAGATCCTGGACGGGTTAAGCTACGACGCGCACGGGGATGATGGGATCCGTCTGGTTTCCGACTCAAACGTGACCCTGCCGCAGGGGGTACCCACGCCCATGACGGTGCAGGTGCTGGCCGGGAACGGCACACCGGCGGCGAACGTGCAGGTGAGCTTTGCCGTGGTGAGCGGCGCGGCGCAGATGGGGTGCGGCGCGGCGGCTTGCACGGCGGTCTCAGATGCGAACGGCATGGCGTCGGTGACCCTTGCGATGGCGACGGCGCAGGCCACGCAGGTGAGCGCGACGCTTTCGGATGGCGCGCAGGTACGGGCGGACTTCGGCGGCGGCGCGGCCCCTACCATCGCGGCGACCAATACGCTCTACATCGCAGGCGGCGCGCGGGTGAGCTGGCAGCCCGCGGCCATCGTGCTGAACGGCGGCAAGCCGGTGCAGAACGCGGCGGTGCAGTGGGTGGGCGGCACGGGCGCGCAGGCCGCGTCCGCAAACACGATGAGCAACGCAGCCGGGGTCGCAACCACGACCGTGACGGCCGGGCCGCTCGCGGAGAACGGGACCGCCCAGGTGCGTGCGTGCGGGGGGCAGAGCGGGGCGTGCGCGATCTTCACCATCACCGCGGTACACGAGAGCCAGGCCACGCTGCTGCCGGTGAGCGGCGTGGGCCAGGTGCTCGCGGCGGGCGGCGCGGTCAGCCCGGTGGTTCTGCAGGTGGTCGACGGCGTGGGTCACCCGCTGGCAGGCGCGAGGGTGAACCTATTTCAGAAGGTCTCCGCCTGGCAGCCGCCCTGCCCGGAAGGCGGCCGCTGCCCTGGCGCCCCGGTGGTAGCCACGCAGGCCGATACGGCGACTTCGGACGCGAACGGGCTGGTGACCCTGCCGGTCTACAACCCCGGGGGCCAGGCGGTGACGATCAACGTGCTTGCGAGCGTGGGAGACGCGGGCTCGCTGAGCTTTTCGCTCGTGGAACGGCCGCAGTGAGCGGGCTCGCCGATAGGGTGAAAGCCCAAAAAGTCTCGAAATGAACCGCTCGCGCATCTCTTCCGTATCGGCGGGAACGGTACGGGCGCGCGAAGGAGGCAGAGATGGCGGCAGGAAAGTCGACGGGCAAGGTAGTGAAGAACAGGGCAGTGGAGGAAGGCCGCAGGCCGCGAGTGGTGGTGCTGGGCGGCGGGTTCGCCGGGATGAACGCGGCCAAAAAGCTGGCGAAGATGCCGGTCGATGTCACGCTCGTGGACAAGAGCAATCACCATACTTTTCAGCCGCTGCTGTACCAGGTGGCGCTGGCGATGCTTTCGCCTTCCGACATCGCATCGCCGATCCGGCATATTCTGCGCGGTGCGAAGAACGTGGATGTGCTGATGGACGACGTGACCTCGGTCGACACCAAGGCGCAGAGGGTGGGCCTAGGCGGCGGAGCGCAGCTCGAATACGACTACCTGATCGTCGCGACCGGCTCGCTGAAATCCTACTTCAATCATCCGGAGTGGGAGCAGTACGCGCCGGGGCTGAAGAGCGTCGAGGATGCGTCCGAGATGCGGCGGCGCATACTGCTGGCCTTTGAGCTGGCGGAGAAGCAGGCGGTGGAGACGGGCTCGCACCGGCCGCTCAACTTCGTAGTCATCGGCGGCGGCCCGACCGGGGTGGAGCTCGCCGGCGCCATCGCGGAGATTTCGCGGTACTTCCTGGAGCAGGACTTTCGCCACATCGATCCGGCTAAGGCAAAGATACTGCTGATGGAAGGCGGCCCGCGCATTCTGCCCACCTACACCGAGGACTTGTCCGCGAAGGGCGTCAAGCAGTTGGAGCGCCTGGGCGTAACCGTGCGCACCGACTGGATGGTCGAGGAGATCGGCCCCGGTTTCGTCAAGGTCAAGGGACAGGAGAAGCTGGACGCCGTGGTGACCCTGTGGGGCGCGGGTGTGGCTTCCTCCCCGGTCGGGGCCATGTTGGGCGTGCCGCTCGACAAGCGCAAGCGCGTCGTCGTGGACAGCACCCTGAACCCGGAAGGGCTCGAAAACGTGTTCGTGTGCGGCGACTTGGCCGGATTTGTGCAAAACGGGCGCGACCTGCCGGGCGTGGCGCAGCCTGCGCTCCAGATGGGGGCACATGCCGCCATGCTGATCGCTCGCGACATGAAGCGGCAGCCCCGGCGCGAGTTCCATTACTTTGACAAGGGCGATATGGCGACGATCGGGCGCTACGCGGCGGTTGCCGATGTCCGTTGGCCTTTCAAGGCCCACCTCGGCGGGCTGCCTGCCTGGCTCACCTGGCTGGGCGTGCACCTTGTGTTTATCGTCGGCTTCAGGAACCAGGTTGCCGTGCTGACGCAATGGGCCTGGACGTACCTGTTCCTGACGCGCGGCTCACGGCTGATCATGGGCGATCCCAAGCTTCAGGGCTGGGAGGAGAACGACCACGTACGCGACGCATCCGTGAGCCGGCCGGCGGACGTCTCGACCCTCAAGACGGCCGGCGACCTGCAGGGCGCGTAACCGCCGGAGCCCTTCACTGAGCCCAGCGAAAAGCTACGCGAGAACCGGCTGCTCAATCGGGACGTTGACGGGCGTAAGCCAGTTGAACCGGTCTGGCACGGTGCCGTTCACGATGCCGAAGAACTCCTGTGAGAGCCGTCGCGTAATGGGACCGGGCTCACCGTCGCCGACCAGAATGCGGTCAACCGAGCGCAGCGGCGTCACTTCGGCCGCGGTGCCCGTAAAGAATGCCTCGTCCGCGATGTACAGCAGCTCGCGGGGCAGCGCCTGCTCGACAACTGGAACGCCCTGGTGGCGTGCCAGGGTCAGGATGGCATCGCGAGTGATGCCGCTGAGTACGGAGTTGGCCAGCGGCGAGGTGTACAGGGTGCCATCGCGCACGACGAACAGATTCTCGCCGGAGCCCTCGGAAAGGTAGCCGTTGACGTCGAGCGCGATTCCTTCGGAGTAGCCGTTGACCTCAGCCTCCATGCGGATAAGCTGCGAGTTCATATAGTTGGCGCCTGCCTTGGCGAGCGAGGGCATGGTGTTCGGTGCCAGGCGGCTCCAGGAGGAGACGCACACGTCGGCCCCGCCGTGTTCAGCTTGGAAGTACTTGCCCCAAGGATAGTTCGCGATGTAGACGTCGATGGGCGCGCCTTTCGGGTTGACGCCGATCTCGCCGTACCCGCGCAGGACGACCGGGCGAATGTAGCAGGGCGCGACCTGGTTCGCCTCAACTAAATCGACGACCGCGGAGCAGAGCTGGTCAACCGAGTACGGGATGGCCATGCGGTAAATCTTGCCGGAGTCGAGCAGGCGCCGCATGTGCTCCGGCAGCCTGAAAATGGACGCGCCGGACGGCTGCGTGTAGCAGCGAATGCCCTCGAAGATGGACGAGCCGTAGTGGACCACGTGGCTCATCACGTGGATCTGAGCGCGGTCCCAAGCGATGAGCTCGCCGTTGCGCCAGATGTTGGCGGTGGGTTGAATGGGCATCGAGAGAGCTCCTTCGAGGGGCGGATCGGATTTGAGCCCGATTCTAACAGTGGGTACGGAAGGCATCTGTCGCCGTCCGGAAGCCTGCGGTAAGGTGCTGGTATGTTCGGGCCGGCCACGCACGCCTTGCAGGAGATTCACCAGTCCAAGTACGTCGGCTTCTCGCTCCTCGCGCTCAGCTCCATTTTCTTTCTGGTCGACCCGCTCGCCTCGATCGGCACCTTTCTCGCGATCACGGCGGGGGTGGACGTGGCGAAGCGCAAGCGGATGGCGGGCAAAGCCTGCCTGACCTGCTTTATCGTGCTGGCGTCCTTTGCCCTGGGCGGCCAAGTCATCTTCCGCATGTTTGGGATCACTCTGCCCGCCTTTCAAATCGCGGGCGGGCTGGTGTTGTTGTTGATCGGCATCGACATGCTCGAAGCGCGGCGCTCCCCGACACAGGAAAGCTCGGGGGAAGCGCAGGAAGCCTCGAGAAAGGAGGATGCGGGAATCGTGCCGTTGGGCATCCCCATGCTTGCGGGCCCGGGCGCGATCTCAAGCGTCATGGTGATGATCGGGCAGGCCGAACGAAGCTGGCAGGTCGCGGCCATCCTCGGCTCGATCGGGATCACGGCTCTTGCAAGCTACTGGATTCTAAGCGGAGCGGAGCGCTTGCAGAAGCTGCTTGGGGAAACGGGTATCCGTATCCTGGTGCGCATCATGGGCCTTCTACTGGTCGCACTCGCTGTTCAGTTCTTCGTGAACGGGCTGACGGTTCTCGGACTGATTCCTCGACAAGCCTGATGAGAGCGGCGACAATTTGCACATTTGCACAGGATGGTCCTTGCTCACGGCGAGTTTCTGGTGATATGTTTTGAAAGTCGCAACGCGGTCCGGCAGCGGAACGAAGCTGGAGCGGAGCGACAGAAGAGTGAATGCCTAAGACTGGCTGTTCCTCTTGACACTTTGGATGTAGTTTGCTTCGGCAGCCTCGGCTGTGCAGGGTTTTCCCTCGAACAACTCATCGCAGTACGAGAGCCTTCAAGGCTGGATGCTTCTCTTCGGAGAGCGTCTCGTTCCTTCCAAGTTTTGCGTTTCAGCGCTTCTTAGCTGGCAGTATGATGACTTGCCCCGTGGGTTAGGGTTTAGAGATCGCCACAAAGCGAAGAAAACAGAAAATAGAATGCTTTATTGACGTTTTCTGAAAAGCTCGGTAGAGTTAAGAAATGCGCTGAAGAGCGCAGCAAGTTCGAGGACACGCGGCGACACAGTCGCGAGTCTCGATCCTAGCGGTCCGCTCAGGCGGTAACTGCTTCGGATCTTTGACAATCAGGTTGAACATGCCAGTCGTGAGAATGGAACCGGGTTTGGTTTGATCATTCTCACAGTTTTAAAGCCGCATACGTTTTCGAGCGCATGCGGCCGGTTCCGCCCTTCGGACCTCCGTCCTGAAGGCGAGCGGGCCACAGGATTTAAACGAGAGTTTGATCCTGGCTCAGAATCAACGCTGGCGGCGTGCCTAACACATG
>CAXTTW010000063.1:7263-9287 GCA_964247255.1 uncultured Acidobacteriaceae bacterium | reverse complement strand
GGTCCGAAGCGCTCGACCTCACCGGTTCCGAGATCGTCTGGGCGACGCTCGAAGGCGAGGGTGTGCGCGAGGTCTTCGGGTACCCGGGCGGGGCGATCCTGCCGGTGTACGACGCGCTCCGCAAGTTCCCCATCAAGCACATTCTCGTCCGGCACGAGCAGGGCGCGACGCACATGGCTGACGGCTACGCGCGCGCTTCCGGCCGGGTCGGCGTGGCCATCGCGACCTCCGGCCCCGGCGCGACCAACATGGTGACTCCATCCCGATCGTCTGCATTACCGGTCAGGTGTCCAGCAAGGTGCTGGGATCGGATGCGTTCCAGGAAGTCGACATCACGGGCATCACCCTGCCCATCACCAAGCACAACTACCTGGTGACGCGCGCGCAGGATATCGCGCCGATGCTGCGCGAAGCCTTCGCGGTGGCGAAGAGCGGCCGCCCCGGGCCGGTGCTGGTCGACATCACCAAGGACGCGCAGCAGGGGGTCGCGAAGTTCTCGTTCGCCGCAGCAGCCCCGAAGCCGCGCCGCCCCCACCCGATGCTCCGGGCCGAGGACGCAGCCATCGCCGAAGCCGCCGCGCTGATCCTCAACGCGAAGCGCCCGGTCATCCTCGCGGGCCACGGTGTCATCGAAGCTCGCGCGACCGAGGCGGTCCAGACCCTCTCCGAGCGCCGGCAGATCCCGGTGGCGACCACGCTGCTGGGCCTGGGCGGCTTCCCTGCCTCGCACCCGCTGGCGCTGGGCATGATGGGCATGCACGGTGAGTCATGGGTCAACGACGCCATCCAAAAATCCGACCTGCTGATCGCCTGCGGCATGCGCTTCGACGACCGCGTGACCGGCACGCTGACCAGCTACGCGCCGAGCGCGAAGAAGATCCATATCGAGATCGATCCGTCGGAGATCAACAAGAACGTTCGCGCCGACGTGGCGCTGATCGGCGATTTGGGCGAGGTTCTGGAAGCGCTGCTGCCGCTCATCCCGCCCGGCGAGCCTGTCAGCGACTGGATGCGCGCCATCGACGCGAGCAAGGGCGAGTGTGCGGTGCGCGACATTCGCAACCTGCCCGACCTGGGCCACCTGTACGCGGCTCACGTGATGCACGACCTGTGGCGCGCGACCGGCGGCGACGCGATCGTCGCGACCGATGTGGGCCAGCACCAGATGTGGGAGGCGCAGTACTACCGCCACGAGCGCCCGCGGACGCTCGTCACCTCGGGCGGCCTGGGGACAATGGGTTTCGCGCTGCCCGCCGGGATCGGGGCAAAGGTGGCCTGCCCGGACCGCGAGGTCTGGGTCATCGCGGGCGACGGCGGCTTCCAGATGACGGCGTGCGAGCTTTCGACGATCGCGCAGGAAAACCTCGACATCAAGATCGCGGTGGTGAACAACGGGTACCTGGGGATGGTGCGGCAGTGGCAGGAGTTTTTCTACGACAAAAACTATGCATCGTCACCGATTCTCAGCCCGGATTTCGTAATGTTGGCGGCAGCGCACGGGATCCCCGGAATGACGGTCCGCACTCGCGCTGAGGCGGGGGCCGCGCTGGAAACGGCACGCGGCACGAAAGGCCCGTTTCTGATCAACTTTTTGGTGGAAAAGGAGGAGTCGGTGTACCCGATGATCCCCGCCGGTGCGGCGCTGCATGAGATGATTCGCCGGCCAGGCGCGGACCCGATGCTGGAAACGGGGGAGGATGGGTGATCTAGCTTTCGATCCCCAAGTTGGATAAAGTTCGGGAAGAAAGCGCGCTATTTCCAGAAAGTGAGGCCCATGCACGAAAATTTCCAGTTCGCTACGACGCTTATTGCCATTCTCGCTGGCATCCTCTTTGCTCGGAACGACCAAAAAGAGTTAAGAGCGGATTTCCGCCGCATGGAAGATCGTCTGGATGGGCGAATCGACAAGGTTGACGGGCGGATCGACAAGCTGGACGCTCGCGTTACTCAGCTTGAAGGAGGGCTGAGAGCTGACCTGACCGCGCTGCGGAAGGACTACACAGAATTTTATGCGGAGCAGCGCC
>CAXTTW010000063.1:0-7163 GCA_964247255.1 uncultured Acidobacteriaceae bacterium | reverse complement strand
ATTTTATGCGGAGCAGCGCCGCCATGACGAGGCGATCGAAACTTTGAAAAAGAAATAGTGAGCACCGCTAATTAGGAGTCTATGACCAAGGCAACAGTATGGGCGCTCTGGATTCTCTATTGCCTCACCGGCCACGCTCAAGGTTCTGTTCTCTCCATATCAGCGTTGAATGGTAAGAGCAGAAAGCCGATCACAAAAGAGCACCTTCTGGTGTTTACCGGAAAGACGGAAGAGGCTGTCTTCAGGCATTCCGCGCACGTCGACTTATTTACAAACAAACTCGGCATTGCAGAACTTGCTTTGAAGGATGCTGACATCCGCTTTTTACAGGTTTGGGTCGACGGCCATGTATTGTGCCAAGTTGATCCAAACCATAAGAGTTATAGCGTAGCAGTTATCCAATCATCAGAACTGCAAACACCTAACAACTGCGGCGGAAAGCTTTCTGAAGCGATGAGGCCAAACCATTTCGCAGTGTTTGCGCGTCCGCACAGCTTCCTTGAAGGATTGAAGCAGTAAGCTGGTCGGGATCTGCTGCTTACGAAGAAAGGCACAATGCTCCACACATTCGTAGCCCTCGTCGAAGACAAGCCCGGCGTCCTGAGCCGGGTTTCCCTGCTCTTCCGCCGCCTGAACGTGAACATCTACTCGCTCGTCGTGGGCCGGTCGGAGAGCCCCGGCACCTCGCGGATGACCATCGTCGCCGAGGCTTCGGCTACCGCCGGGCACCGCATCGCGGCGAGCCTGTACAAGCTCGAAAACGTCCTCAACGTAGACGATGTCGGCGCGCAGGCCACCGTCACGCGCGAGCTCGCACTGATCAAGGTCGCGGCCACCCCGCAAACCCGCTCGCACATCTTCGAGCTCGTTGAGGTATTCCGGGCGCGCATCGTGGACCTCGCGACCGAAAGCCTGATGATCGAGATCACCGGGGTCGAGAGCAAGATCGAGGGGCTGATCCAGGTGCTCGAAGAAAGCGGCGATCGAGTGCTCGAAGTCGCCCGCACCGGGCGCATGGTGATGCGGCGAGGTAAGCACGGCTCGCGGGTGCTGGAAGCCATGCGCGTGCCCGGCCTGGACGGCGCGGAAGAGCACGAAGCGGAAGTACTGGAGCCCGATGTGACCGGACGGTTTGAAGAGTAAGGCACACAGGCGTTAGGGTTTATGGGTAGACAGGGAGACATATGGCAAAGACGTACCACGACAACGACGCAGACCTGAGCCTCATCCAGGCGAAAAGAGTAGCCATCATCGGCTACGGCTCGCAGGGCCACGCCCATGCTTTGAATTTAAAGGACTCCGGCGTCGACGTCCGCATCGGCCTACGCGCGGGTTCGAAGTCGGAGGCGAAAGCGCGCGAAGCCGGGCTCGAGGTCGCCTCCGTCGCGGACGCGGCCAACTGGGCCGACGTGATCATGGTCCTCACCCCGGATGAGCTCCAGCGAGGCATCTACGCGGAGAACATCGCCCCGGAGCTCACGGCGGGCAAGGCGCTGGTCTTCGCGCACGGGTTCAACATCCGCTTCGGGACGATCACCCCGCCGAAGGACGTGGATGTCTTCCTGGTCGCGCCGAAAGCACCGGGGCACCGCGTGCGCGAGGTCTTCCGCGAAGGCGGCGGCACGCCGGGGCTTATCGCGGTGGAGCAGGACGCGACCGGCTACGCGAAGGAGCTCGCGTTGTCGTATGCCAAGGCGATCGGCTGCACCCGCGCCGGGGTGATCGAAACGACCTTCAAGGAGGAGACCGAGACCGACCTCTTCGGCGAACAGGCCGTGCTGTGCGGCGGGACGGCGGAGCTGGTCAAAGCCGGCTTCGAAACGCTGGTGAACGCCGGGTACCAGCCGGAGATCGCCTACTTTGAGTGCCTCCATGAGCTGAAGCTGATCGTGGACCTGATGTACCGCGGCGGCCTCGCCTACATGCGGCACTCCATCTCGAACACGGCGGAATGGGGCGACTACCAGTCCGGTAAGCGCGTCGTCACGCCCGCGGTCCGCGAAGAAATGGGGCGCATCCTGAAGGACATTCAGGACGGCACATTCGCGAAGAAGTTCATCGCGGAGAACGAGGCCGGCAATGGGACCTTCAACGAGATTCGGCGCGGAGAAGCGAGCCATCCCATTGAGAAGGTCGGCGCGGAACTGCGCGCGGCCATGCCCTTCCTGGACCCGGTCGTGGTGCGGGGCGGGGTCGTCGAGAAAGCCTAACTCGTGCAGGGTGTAGACCTGGGGTCGTGCTGAGGAGCGCAGCGACGAAGGACCTGCTTCGACCCATCGTTCGGGGCAAAGCAGGTCCTCGCTGCGCTCAGGATGACCCCGGTGCTGTAGCTGTCAGTAGTTCCGAAACGCCGCCACGTCCGTCCCCGGCGTGAACGACACCCCGCGCAGCACCTCCGCGAACCCCGCGTCCCGCAGCTCGAAGAACGGCAGGTCCGCGCCGAGCACGGGGTCGGTGTTGGCCAGCAGGTCCACCGCGGCGAAGAGCTTGTTCGGGTCCGCGCCCTGGTCGCCCGCGCCGCTCACCGTCGAGCTGATCGCGTAGATCACGACTAGCCCGTCTGGCCCTACAGCCCCGGTGATGTTGCGCAGGCCGTCGGTGGCCGGGGTCCAGGGCAGCTTGGTGGCAGGGTTGATGCCCGACGGGTACCCGGCAACGGTATAGGGCGTCCCGATCCCAAGGCCGTTTTTGATGACGTAGGCAAGCTTCCAGCTTTTCGTCCCCGCATCCAGAACCCACTTCTGCAGCCCGGCCCGGGTTTGCGTGGCGGCGTGGGTGTACAGGTCGGCCCCGCCCGCGTAGCCGTCGCCTTCATCCGCGACATACAGGGTCTTCGCATCGGCGAAAAACAGCCCGAACGGGAAGGAATCGGTCGTGTTTTTGCTGAGCCCGGTCGGGAAGCCGGCGAGCACGCACATGTTCGTCGGCAGCCCATTGGCGGACAGCGTGTTGGGGTCGTACTGGAGGGGCTGCGTGGGCAGCGCGGCACCGGGCGCGGGCAGGCCGGAGCCCGAGGGGCAGGCCTTGCCCGTGGTGTCGACGAAGTACACCGTATTGACGCCGTTGCCGCCCGAACCCTTCGCGTAATAGAGAACGTTGTCGAAAACCGTCAGGCCGCGGAAGTTGTCGTCCTTGCCGACCTTGTCGGCCTTCTGGCCCAGGGCGGTGATGGAGAACGAGCCGACTGGGGTGGGCAGGCCGGGGTTCTGCGCTTTCTCGGACGCGCTCACCTCCGGTACCAGCTGCGCGCCCGCCCCCAGCACGACCGCGTTGGGCTGCGGGTTGGCCCCGTTCCCCGCATTGCCGGCTGTGTAGAAGACCGGGTTGCCGGAGGTGTCGTTCAGGATGGCCGCCCGTCCGTTGTTGCCGCTGTAGGCGTTGGTCTCGGTGAACTGGAAGCCGCCGTTCGGCCCCAGGCGGGCGATGGCGCGGTAATACGGCGTCTGCCCGTCGGGGTTGGTCGGGTCCACGGCAAGCGGCGTGTTGGAGTTCGAAACGTCCAGCGTATCGAGCGGCGCGACATAGCCCATGAAGGTCACGTACTTGCCGTCCGTGGACAGGTTGAGCGCCAGCTCGGACTTGGAAGGGAAGCTGGTGACGAGCTGGTTGGCGTGGCCCTTGGTGGCGCTATTTGGGACCTGAAGGGTGCCGAGCCGGTTGCCCGCGAGGTCCAGCTGGTCGAGAAAAATAGCCGAGGTGATGCCGAAGCTGCCGTCGACGAGGGAGTTGTTGAACACCTGCGGATAAGTACCGTCGTACAGCGCCGCCGGAGCCTTGCCGCAGCCCGGCTGCGTGTTGGCGCAGTTGGGCGGCAGCGGCTGGCCCACGCGCACGTTGCCGGCCCGGTTGGAGTACACGCTGCGGCTTACTAGGAGATTGTTGGGCTGGAGCTTCGGCGCTATTTGCGGCGCGGCTTGCGCAAGCAAAGGCGCGGCGGGGGCGAGCAGGAGCAGGAGGGTTGCTTTCGGCACTGGTTGGATCTCCGGGCGGCGCGCTGCGCCGTACGGAACCGGACACTAACAAGCTGGTATTGCGGGCGTGTAAATCGCGCCCGCCCGGCGCGCCACGCGTTTTCACGAGCACCTTGGACGAGAGCGCGCATAGCATAGGGCAGGATGCGAAGACTCATCATCGGTCTGGCATGCGCGGCGGTGCTCGGCCTTCACGCGCAAACCGCGAAAGCTCCCGGAACCCTGGCCGGCCTGCGGGAACGCGCCCGTCCACTGCTGGTGTTCGCGCCGGGCGGGGAGGTCGGGCGGTTCCGGGCGCAGGTGGAGGCGCTCGATGGGCCGGGGATGCGGGACCGGCAGATGCCGCTTGTACCGGTGCTTGCGGCTCCGAACGGGTATGTCGCTTCCGGGAGCATTCCGTCGGCAGCGCTGTCCGCTGGAGAGCAGGCGGCGGCGCGGAACCGGTTCGGGGTAGGCGTAAGCGAGTTCCGCGTGCTGCTGCTGGGCAAAGACGGCGGGGAAAAGTTCGCGAGCGGCGAGCCGGTCGCCTGGGACAAGCTCGCGGAGCTGGTGGACCGCATGCCGATGCGTCGGGAGGAGATGCGGAGCGAGCAAATCCAGGCGAGTTCGCGGCTGGAGGAACTCCGGCGCGAACAGGCCCGGGAAGACGCGCTGCAAGCAGGACGCAAGCGGGAGCAGATGCAGCTGGATGCGCGGCAGGCGGAGCGCAAGCGCGAGCAAACCCAGGCCGACGCGCGGCAGGCGGAGCGCAAGCGCGAGCAGGCCAGGCACAAATAAGCGAGAAAGCTCGGCGGGAACGATGACGGAACTTATACACCCGCCATTCGCAAAGGACGTCGCCGCCGGGAGTAGGATGAGCGAACCGAGGTGCGAACTATGACGACCGTGGCGGCGGTTCCCGAAGCGGCGGCGCGAACAACGAGGGCCCGCGAGGAAATCCTGGCGGCGCTCGAAAAACTGCCTGTGCTCCAGGGGCTGACGCCGGATGAGTACGGCTGGCTTGCAGCGTACGGGCGCGAGCGCACCGCGCCACCGGGCGAGGTCTTGTTCCGGGAAGGTGAAACAGCCACCTCCATGAGCATCCTGCTGCATGGGGAGATCCACGTGCGCCGGGAAAGCATGGCGGCCGGCCCGCTGTTTATCGGGCGCGCCGGGCAGATCAGCGGGCTGCTGCCGTTTTCGCGCATGAAGACCTACGGCGGCATCGGGTTCGCGGTGGGCGAGGTAGCGGCACTCGAGATCGACGCAGTCCACTTCGACGCGATGCTCGCTGCCATCCCCTCCATGACGCAGCGCTGCGTGAGCACCCTGCTGGACCGGGTGCGCGAGGTGACCCGGATCGAGCAGCAAGCCGAAAAGCTGAACGCGCTCGGCAAGCTGGCGGGCAATCTGGCGCATGAGCTGAACAACCCGGCTTCGGCGGCACAGCGCGCGGCCTCCGGTCTCTTGGGGGAGCTGCGGGCCTACGGCAAGCAGAAGTACGAGCTGGGCGCGCTGTGCCTGCCTGCGGAGAAGCTCGAAGCCGTGCGGGCTTGGCAGGCCGAGGTGCAGGAGCGCGCGCCACTGCAAGCCCTGGACGTAGCCGAGCGGGAAGACGCGCTTACCAGGTGGTTCGCGCGCAACGGCCCGGCGACGGGCAGTTGGCGCAGCACGCCGGAGCTGAGCGAGCGCGGGGTCACGGCGGACGACCTGGACCGCCTGAACGGGATTCTGGAGGGCCGAGGGGCCGATGTGGTCCTGCGCGGGTTCGCCTCGTCCCTGCGCGCCGAGCGAATGACCGAGGCCATGATCGAAGCGACGGCGCGCATCTTCGATCTGATCGGGGCGGTCAAGGACTACTCCTACATGGACCAGGCCCCAATCCAGGAGGTTTCAATCCCGCAGGCGATCGAAAGCACCCTGGCGATGCTGGGCTCGCGCCTGAACGCCGGGATCGAGGTGGAGCGCCGGTACGCGAATGACCTGCCCGCCATCTCGGCTTACGGGTCGGAGCTGAACCAGGTGTGGATGGCGCTGCTTGAAAACGCGATCGATTCGATCGAGACCACACGAGGCGGGCACGGACGGATTACGATTCGCGTAAGCGTCGCCGGGCCTCTGCTGCTGGCCGAAATCTGGGACAATGGCGGAGGCATCGCGCCGGAGCTGCACGACCGCATCTTTGAGCCCTTCTACACCACGCGCGCGCCGGGCAAGGGCCTCGGCCTGGGCCTCGACATCGTGCAGCGCATCGTCCGCAAACATCGAGGCTACGTGCGCGTCCAAAGCTCGCCGGAAGCCACGTGCTTCCAGGTGCGCCTGCCGGTGGAGCAGGTGCAGGCGTACTGAGGGGCGAGGGTGAAGGGTCGAGGGTGAAGGTCGAGGGTAGAGGCTAAGGGTAGGTGTAAGGGGGAAATGTACGGAGCCGGTCGAGGGTTAAGGGATTGAAAGCGGTACCCCCTCAAGAATTGGTTCCTGCCTTCACCCTCCTCCCTTCACCCTCATCTCGCGCAGGCTCGGCACGAAGAAATCCGGCATCAGGTCCACCTCCGCGCAGCCGGGCGGGTCGTAGCGGGTCAGGTCCGTAATGCCGTGCGAGCGCAGCAACTCGTCGTCGATGTAGAAGTTACCCGTGGTCGCCGCTGCGTCCGAGGTCAGGATGAGGTAGGCGGCATCCGCCAAGATCTCCGGGGAGCGCAGAGGGCCGATCGGGACGTGCTTGGCCAGCTCGGCCATCGCGGCGGTGTCGATCGCGGTGCGAGGCCACAGGGCGTTAACCCCAACCCGGCCCCGGAACTCGCCCGCGACCCCCAGAACCACCAGGCTCATGCCGTACTTGGCCATGGAGTAAGCGACATGCGGCGCGAACCACCGCTCCTCCATGCCGAGCGGCGGCGAAATGGACAGGATGTGCGGGTTCTCCGCGCGGAGCAGGTGCGGCAGGCACAGCTGGGTCACCAAGTAGGTGCCGCGCGCGTTGACGCCATGCATCAGGTCGAACCGCTTGACCGGTGTTTCGAGAATCGGCGTCAGCTTGACCGCGCTGGCGTTGTTGATGCACGCATCGATACCGCCGAAGCGCGCGACCGTCGCGGCCACCGCGCGCTCCACCTGTGCCTCGTCGCGAATGTCGCACTGGATGGGCAGCGCGCGACCGCCTGCGGCTTCGACGGACTCGGCGGCGGTATGGATGGTGCCTGGGAGGGTGGGGTG
>CAXTTW010000062.1:0-9318 GCA_964247255.1 uncultured Acidobacteriaceae bacterium | reverse complement strand
GTTCGGGACGGCTTGGCGCAGCCCTTCCTGAACCCGCGCGCGCCCAGCGCCGGTGCTGCGCCTCGGCGATGCGGCGGCGGCCCTCCTCGGTCAGGATGCGCGGCTTGCGTTTGTTGCCTCCCGCCGGCTGCATCTCCGCCCGGATAGCTTCCAGGCGTTCAATCTCCCGCTCCACCGCGGACACCATCTCGCTCCTCGTCATGCGCGGGAAACGGTTTCGCCGCCGCCGTGGATTTCGCCCGCGTATCTCTCTTGTGGAGCGGATCGAAACAGGAATAAGTAAGTAGAATTTTGGAGTGTAACAACTCTGGCTCCGGTTCCGTCCGGTTCACCTGGGGTTTGCCGGGCGGAAGCGCCCGGCATGGAAGAGAACCTCTGTCTCTTCGTCCAAGATGCGCACGAGGGGATTCCATGTCAGAAACCGCCGCTTCCATTCTGGTCGCAGCAGCGCTTTGCGCGCTCCTTGTCTGCTGGACTCCACTGCTCGACCGGCTGACCCGGTTCTTTACCGCGCGCCTCTTCGCTTCCCCCGCGGACGAAGCCGGGAGAGTGGTCGGAAGCGGACCGGACGGCTCTGTCCTGGACAGGAAGCGCTAGGGCGGTTTTCCTAAATGTGGAAAGCCGGATGAGGTGAACATGGCTTTTCCGGCGGAAAAGCCGCACAAGGAGGCTCTCCGCGCTTCCTGTCATCGGAAAAGCTGCTCTAAATGCGCCCGTGCTCCCGCAGCACGGCGATCTCCTCATCCGTGAACACCCGCGAGCGGATATGGAAGCGCACGCCCTCCGGCCCTTCGAGCGAGAACATGCCTCCGCGCCCCGGCACCACATCGAGGGTGAGTTCGGTGTGCTTCCAGTACTCGAACTGCGGGCCGCTCATGTAGAACGGCGTTCCCGCCACCACGCCCACGAGCACATCCGCATCGCCGACCAGAAACTCGCCGCGCCCGTAGCACATGGGCGAGGAGCCGTCGCAGCAGCCGCCCGACTGGTGGAACATCAGTTCCCCATGCCGGGCGGCGAGCTTCGCGATCAGCGCGTCCGCGGCGGGCGTGCTCTTCACCTGTGCTGGCGCGCTCAAAAAAACCCGAGCGCGTTCGGGCTGTAGCTTACCAGCTGGTTCTTGGTCTGCTGATAGTGCTCCAGCATCATGCGGTGGTTTTCGCGGCCGATGCCCGACTGCTTATACCCGCCGAACGCCGCGTGCGCCGGGTACAGGTGGTAGCAGTTGGTCCACACGCGGCCGGCCTCGATGCCCCGGCCCATCCGGTAGGCGCGGCTGGTGTCGCGCGTCCATACGCCCGCGCCCAAGCCGTAGAGGGTGTCGTTCGCGAGCGCGAGCGCTTCCTCCTCCTCCTTGAAGGTCGTGACGGACACGACCGGACCGAAGATTTCCTCCTGGAAGACGCGCATCCGGTTGTGGCCTTTCAGGACCGTGGGCTCCACGTAGAAACCTCCGGCCAGGTCGCCCTCAAGCGTAGCCCGCTTGCCGCCGGTCAGCACCTCCGCCCCTTCCTGCCGGCCGATGTCGAGATACGACAGGATCTTCTCGAGCTGCTCGCCGGATGCCTGCGCCCCGATCATCGTGGTTTTCTCGAGCGGGTTCCCCTGGCGGATCGCCTTGACGCGGCGGAGGGCCCGCTCCATGAACGGCTCGTAGATGGACTCCTGGATGAGCGCGCGCGACGGGCAGGTACACACCTCGCCCTGGTTCAGCGCGAACATCGCGAAGCCTTCCAGGGCCTTGTCAAAGAACGCGTCATCCGCGCTCATCACGTCCTCAAAAAAGACGTTCGGACTCTTGCCGCCAAGCTCAAGCGTGACCGGGATGATGTTCTGCGAAGCGTACTGCATGATGAGACGGCCGGTGGTGGTTTCACCGGTGAACGCGATCTTGTTGATGCGCGGCGAAGAAGCTAACGGCTTGCCTGCTTCGAGGCCGAAGCCGTTGACGATGTTGAGCACCCCGGCGGGCAGGATGTCCTCGATCAGCTCGGCCAGGACCAGAATCGCCAAAGGCGTTTGCTCGGCCGGCTTCAGCACCACTGTGTTCCCGGCGGCGAGCGCCGGGGCAAGCTTCCAGGCGGCCATCAGCAGCGGGAAGTTCCACGGAATGATGAGGCCGATGACGCCCAGTGGCTCGTGGAAATGGTAAGCCACGGTGGTGTCGTCGATCTGCGAGATTCCGCCCTCCTGCGCCCGGATGCAGCCGGCGAAGTAGCGGAAATGGTCGATCGCAAGCGGCAGGTCGGCCATCACGGTCTCGCGGATGGGCTTGCCGTTGTCCCAGGTCTCCACCGTCGCGAGCAGCTCCAGGTTCTGCTCCATGCGGTCGGCGATGCGCAGCAGCATCCCGCTGCGCTCCGCCGGGGAAGTCCGGCCCCATGCGCGACGAGCGGCGTGGGCGGCGTCGAGGGCCAGGTTCACGTCCTCGGCGTTCGACCGGGGGATGCGGCACAGGACCTGCCCCGTGACGGGCGTGACATTGTCAAAGTACTCGCCGGAAGCGGGTGCGAGCCAGCGGCCCCCGATGTAGTTCTCGTACTGGTTGCGGAGTTGCACGGGAAAGCCGAACGTCCCGGGTTGCAGAGCGGTTGCGGTCGCCATAGAGATGAGCTCCTCTCGGCGGCCATTCTAGCGCCGCGTGGACATGCTTGAATAGAGATCATGCCCCTGAACTGCGGAATTGTCGGACTGCCGAACGTCGGCAAGAGCACCATCTTCAACGCGCTGACCTCGGCCAAGGCGCAGGCTGCCAACTATCCCTTCTGCACCATCGACCCTAACACCGGCGTGGTGACCGTGCCCGACCCCCGGCTCGACCGGATCGCCGCGATCGTGAAGCCCAAGAGCCTCGTTCCCACGACGATGGAGTTCATCGACATCGCCGGTCTGGTCGAGGGCGCGTCGAAGGGAGAAGGGCTGGGCAACCAGTTCCTGGGCCACATCCGTGCGACGGACGCGATCGCCCACGTGGTTCGCTGCTTCGACGATCCGGAGGTGGTCCACGTCGCCGGCGCGGTGAACCCGCTCAATGATATCGACATCATCAACACCGAGCTGCTGCTGGCTGACCTGGACTCGGTCGAAAAGCGCGCCGCCCGGACCGAGCGCGCGGCCAAGGGCGGGACGAACCCGCAAGCCAAGGCGGAGCTGGCGGTGCTGCACAAGCTGCTCGCGGCGCTGGGGGCGGGCAAACCCGCGCGTGCCGCCGCGCTCACAGAGGACGAGCGGCAGATTGCCCGCGAACTGTTCCTGATTACGATGAAGCCACAGCTCTACGTGGCGAACGTGGACGAGGCCGGGATGGCGCGAGGCAATGCTTTTACGGAAGCAGTCGAAACCCGCGCGATGGAGGAGGGCAGCCAGGTCGTCCGCATCTGCGGCGCGCTTGAAAGCGAGATCGCGCAGCTGGAGCCGGAGGAGCGGGTAGAGTTCCTGGCGGACATGGGGTTAGAGGAGCCGGGGCTGAACCGGCTGATCCACTCGGCCTACCGCCTGCTGGACCTGATTACGTACTTCACGGCCGGGGTGCAGGAGGTGCGGGCCTGGACGATCCGTCGCGGAACCAAGGCGCCGGGCGCGGCGGGGGTGATCCATTCGGACTTCGAGAAAGGCTTCATCAAGGCGGACTGCTACGCGTCAGACGATCTGTTCGCGCTGGGGAGCGAACAGGCGGTGAAGGAAAAGGGGCTTCTGCGGTCCGAGGGCAAGGAGTACGTGGTCAGGGACGGAGACATTCTGTTCTTCAAGTTCAACGTGTAGAAGCATCTGAGTCCGCAGGAGGTGACGAGATGGCAGACGAAAAAGGAGCTCATGCGGCCGAGCCGGTCGGCTTCGGCGAGCACACCCGAGGGCTTTCCGGCGAGTACGCCCACGAGCAGGGCTGGGGCCTGAACGTGGAGGAGCGCACCAAGCTTCCGGAAGAAAAGCAAGCCGAAGACGGCGGCACGGACTATGAGTACGGCGCGCGCGACTTCGGCGACACGGCGGTGGACACGAGCGCCGTGCAGCCGTCGCCGGAAACGGAGAAGTTCATGGAAAAGCAAAGGGAACGGGAAGGGGTCGACCATGGCAAGTAAAGCGAACCAGGAAGCGATGCACGAAGCGGACGCGCACAATGTCGCGTCCCGTCAGGATGCGGTCCCCGAAGAGGGCGGCCACGCCCACTCGCATGCCGCGCACCTGCACGAAAGCGGGAAGGCCAAGGTAGAACCGGCCGGCAACAACCACCAGAACAGCAATCCCGGCGGCCTGAAGCAGCCGCCGGCGGAGATCTCTCGTGCCGGGAAGCAGCATCGGGACTAAACCGCGGGCGCGGGACGTTCAGAGACAATGTCACACTCGTGAGCCCCGCTTCGCGGCGGGGCTCTGCCATGTCTGCGGATGCCTTGAAAGCACTTCTATTGCTTGAAGACTGACCCGCGCTCCGCGTTGCTGGTCCAGCGCAGGCCGAAAGTATAAGTGGGGCTGTAGTATTCGCGCTGCACCGGGTAGCGCTCGCTCCCGTTGAAGAAGCCGAAGACTTCGTTGTTCAGGTTGAGGAACTGCGCGACGACGTTGATTCCGCGAGCCTTGGGAACCACGTAGTTGACCTGGGCATCCACCTGCGTGTGCGGGTAATAGTAGTTGTCGCCGCCTGGGCCACGCAGGCCGCCGGGAGTCACCGCCGTAGGTGAGCCCGCGATGGGCGTTCCGTCGAAATACTGGTACGCCGAGATGTACGCGTCGTTATGGGTAAGGCCCATGCGGGCGGACATACCGTACTTATCGTAAGTCAGGTCGACGTTCCAATTGTTCGGCGCGGTGCCGACCAGGGCCGGGTGGTCGGAACGCCCGGGCACCTCGGCGACCGAAGTTACATAGCTGTAGTTGAAGCGGTAGCCCGTGCCGTTGAGCGCCCCGGGCAGGCGGGTAAGGTGCTGCTCGTACGAGGCCTCGACACCGATCAGGTGCGAGGAGCCGCCGTTGACGGGTTGAGCTTCGAGCACATTCGTGGGAGCGGTCGCCCCAGGCTGTACATAGGGCACGGTGACGACGGAGGGGAAGATGTCGTTGTAGATCTGCTTGTAGAACAAGCCGCCCTGGACGACGCCGATTCCGTGCAGGTAATGCTCGCCCAGCAGGTCGATATTCTCCGCCCAGGTCGCTTTCAGGTTCGGGTTGCCGGCGGTCAACAACGGGTCGGAGGAAGTATCGGACGCTCCCGTGTTGTAGACGAGATAGGGTGCGAGATCGCCGTAGTTCGGGCGCGCCAGGCCGATCGAGAAAGCGACGCGGAAATCCGTTAGATTGTCGAGGTTGTATTGAACGCCCGCGCTCGGCAGCACGTACACATAATTGTTGGTTGTGTAACCCGGGACGATGTTGCCTGCGGCGTCCGCCTGGTAACCCTTGACGCCATTGCTCGTGGACTCGATGCGCAGACCGAGGTTGTAGCGGAAACAGCCCCGCGTCAGAGTGTTTTCAAGATAACCGGCATACACCCGCTCGCTTACGTGAAAGTCGCTGCGCAGGCTTCTCGCGCTGTTTGGGTTGATGGTGAACTGACCCGCGTTGGCATTGTAGAAAGCGATAATATTCGTTGCCTGAGCCTGCGGACCGGACTGGTAGCGGCCGAAGTAGTAATTGGAAGCGTCGCGGTTGCTTGGGAATTGGCTGAGCAGCGCCGCATTGCCGTTGTAATTGGCGATGGGCTGGTTATAGAGCTGATTCTTGATCACGTCCCGCGCCTTGAATCCGGCCTGCCAGGTGCCGGCATTGGTTCCGAGCGTGTAGGAGCGCGAGTAATCCGCCTGCCCGGCAGCGTCGCGCTCGAAGGTGTGGTTATCCTGGAACTGGATGCTATTGAGCGAATATTGACTTCCGTCGAAGATGCTCACGTTATTCGGCGTCGCGGTCACCTGCGCGCCCGGGAGGAAGGGGTCATTTGTCGCGACGTTGTAGGCCACGCCGTCCTGGTTGGGAATCGTCTTGGACGCATCGGTGGGGTCCGGCGAGGTGCTCGGAGAGATGCCGTTGAAGCTGTTCGTGGTGAAGCCGCCGGTGATCCTGGCCTGCGAAAGCGCGGCGCGCAGTGTCAACACTGACTGGCCGAGCTCCTTGCGTCCGCCGGCGTTCAAGCTCCAAATCTGCTGGACCGGCCGACGATAGATGTCTTGGTACTGGGTGCTGCCGGTACGGTCGGTCTGCGCCGGGGTCAGGAACGCGCCGAAGTTCAACCTGTTGATGCTGTCCTCGCCGAAGTCGCTGAGATAGGCATAAAGCCCCTTGAGGAAGACGGAAGTCTTCTCGTCGGCCTTGTAATCGAGCGTGCCGCCCAGTCCGTAGCGCGAGCGGTCGTAATAATAGTTACGAAGGTCGATGGTATTCGGGCCGTTGTACGTTTGCCCATCGGCGGTTGTGTTCACGGCCTGGCCGGGCTCGATGTCATTGATGCCACGACCGTTGTAGTCATAGCTTCCGGTAACTAGAAAGCCGAGTTTCTTGTCGAAAAAGCGCCGGCCATAGGTGCCGAACTCCTGGTTTGCCGCACGCACCCCGTTGATCGGGGTGTGTCCGTCCAGGCCCTGCACGGCAATGTAGGGCTCGTCGGTGGCCTGCCGGGTGACCAGGTTCAGCGAGCCGCCGATGCCGTCAGGGTCCATGTCCGCGGTCAGGGTTTTGTTCAGCTCGATGGACTCGACCAGGTCGGCCGGGATCGTATCCAGCTTCACGTAGCGGACATTTTCAGGCGAAGGCACCTGCATGCCGTCGATGGTCACGGAATTCAGCCGCGGCTCGGTTCCGCGAATCTGCACGTACTTGCCTTCGCCCTCGTCGCGCACAATGGACACGCTGGGCAGCCGGCCCGCCGCGTCGGCGATATTGACGTTCGGCAGCGAGTTGATCAGCTCCGAAGGCAGCACCTGCACGATGTTGGCCGCGACCCGCTGCCGTTCGAGCGCCTCGGCCTCGCCCACCTGACGCTCCGCCCGCACCTCGACATTGGTGCTGTCGTTTTCGACCGCGAGCACCGCACTCGCCTGCGCGATCGCGCCGGCAGTCACGTCGAGCTCAACCGTGTACTGCTGGAAACCCAGATACGAGACGCTTAGGGTGTAATGGCCGGGCTTGACGCCGGGCACGATGAACGAGCCCGAAGCATCGCTGGCCGCGGTCTGGCCGCCCGGCTGCAGCGTAACCTTGGCCCCCTGGAGCGTGGCTTTCGAGCTGTCCGTGACGGAGCCCGCGACGGAGCCTCGGTCGGCCTGAGCCAGAGCCGGATTTGCTTGGAGTGCGATTGAGGAAAGTGCGGCAGCGATGCAGAGCGAACGATTGGGTCGGAACAAGATGGGCCTCGTGAGAAGTTGACGCGCTGGTCCTCAGCATCACGCGCAGAGCCTTAAGACCGGCTTAAGGTTTCCGGGTTCAGCATCAACATTCAACGCCCGTTCACCGTCTTTTCACAAAGCGCGGCAGGGTAGCCTTGAAGCGTGGACACCCGTCTGCAGCAGACTGTCGACGACCACGCCCGGCGCGCGGGGTTCGCCCGGGCGGGGATCGCTTCCCTGCCCCGGTTGGGCTCGGAGGAGAACGCCGCGCACGAGCAGTACTTCGCCGAATGGGTGGAACGGGACCGCGCGGGGGAGATGGATTGGCTCAAACGCCGGGATGCCCTGGGCCGCTACGTACGTTCGGCGGTGGAGCTGGCCGCGCCTTGGGCACGGTCGATTGTGGTGTGCCTGGCTCCATATGGGGGCGGCGCGCCTCTGTCCGTGGATCCGGCCCCGGCGGGCACGGGCTGGGTTGCCCGCTATGCCAACTCCAGCTCCGGCGGAAAGCCCTCGGACTACCACAAAGTCCTGCTGCGGCGGCTCAAGAGGCTGGAAGTCTCTCTCAAGAGCGAGCTGGGCGAGTTTCGGTCCTGGGCTTACGTCGACACGGGCCCGCTAGTGGAGCGCGCTTTCGCCGCCATGGCCGGCGTTGGCTGGACGGGCAAGAACACCTGCACGCTGAACCAGGACCTCGGATCGTTCTTCTTCCTCGGCGTCATTCTCTGCTCGCTCGAAGTCGCGACGGAGCAGCGGGCGACGGTGGCCGCCGACCGCTGCGGCTCCTGCACGCGCTGCATCGACGCCTGCCCGACGGACGCGCTGGTCGCGCCCCGGCAGATGGACGCGAGCCGCTGCATCAGCTACTTGACCATCGAAAAGCACGGTGCGATCGACCCGAAGCTGCGCGACGGCATGGGCCGGCAGGTCTTCGGCTGCGACATCTGCCAGGATGTGTGCCCGTGGAACCGGCGCGCCCGGCGCGGGCCGGTGTACGCCGACCCCGAGCTCGAACCTCGCCCGGAGCTGGTGAACCCCGGCCTGCTTGCCCTGGCGGCGCTGACCCGCGCGGAGTGGGAAGCCAGGTTTTTCGGCTCGCCGGTGAAGCGGGCGCGGTTCGAGGGGTTCCGGCGCAACCTGGCCATTGCCATGGGCAACAGCGGCGAGCCGGCGATGCTGCCCATGCTGCGGCGGTGGGCTGGGGAGGACGATCCGGTCCTGCGCGAAACGGCCGATTGGGCGATCGGAAAGCTCGCGAACGCACAGTAAACTGGTAATTCTGCTTCGCTCGTGAAAGAGGCTTCTTGGTCTACCGCGCCGCCCCCCGCATCGCCGCCGTGTTCGCGGCCTCGCTGCTCCTTGCCCTCTGCGGCTGCCGCCGCAAGCCGGAGGCGGCACCCGCGGCTGACACCCTGCTGCAGCGCTCGCTCGTCGTCCATGCCGCCCGGGGCAGCATCGGCACCCTGCGCTGGCCGAATTTTTCGGACTACAAGCCGCAGGTGGTGCGCTTTTACGAGCAGCGCCAGTGGACCCCGGCCTGGGTCGAGGGCCGATCCGCGACCGAACAGGCCGTGCAGCTGACCGAAGCGTTCGCCCTGAGCGCGGAAAAGGGCCTGCATCCGCAGGACTACGATGCCGCCCTGTGGCCGGCGCGCCTGGCCAAGCTCGCCACCGCGAACGGCTATCAAACGGCCGAGTTCGACGTGTCGCTTACGGTCGCGGCCATGCGCTACGTTTCCGATCTCCACAACGGCCGGGTCAACCCGCAGCACTTTTCCTTCGGCATCGACATCGCCGCCAAACGCTACGACCTGCCGAAGTTCCTGGCCGAGCAGGTGGTGGCCTCGGGCGACCTTCGCGCCGTGCTCCAGGGCGTCGAGCCGGCTTCAGGCGAGTACCACGCCACGCTTGAAGCGCTGCGGCGCTACCGGCAGCTGGCCGAGCAGACACGGGGCGCGAAGCCGCTGCTGGTGCCCGCTGCCGCGCTGCCGCCGGGCGCGGTCTACAC
>CAXTTW010000061.1:5042-9366 GCA_964247255.1 uncultured Acidobacteriaceae bacterium | reverse complement strand
CGGACCAGCTTGAGGTACTCGGCATGGGCCCAGGCCAGCGGCATGGCGGAGCCGGCCGGGTCGCCCAGCACCACCGGGCCCGCGGTGGTCGAGAGCGATTTGCGCTCGTCCCACACCTGCTCGGGCAGCATGCCGCCGCGGGAGGCGAAGCCTTCGAGTGTCAGGAGGAAGGAGCGGACATCGCGGTCGGGGGCGGGCGCGGAGTGGGCGGGCGCGCCGGGCAGCAGCGGCCAGGCGCGGCCCTGCCCGTAGGTCAGGAACGGGCCGCCGCCGTTCTGCTCGCCGTAGCCGTCGTGGTTGTAGCGCCGCCAGCATGGGCCCTGCGGGCACTCCACGCGCAGAACGCGGTCGTACACGCGCAGCGTTTCGAGAATGACGGGGTCGTCGGCCCGGCGGATGCCGTAGCGGACCAGTTCCAGAAAACCCCCGTCCACTACTGCACTCGCGGGGAACTCACTTTCCTCCCACGGCGCGCGGTTGTTGAGCCGTACGCTGCCGGGCGCGACGTCGGGCCGGTACCAGGGCTCGCCCTTGGCGGGCGGGCGGACGCGGATGTAGTGGCGCTTGACCTCGGGGTGCAGCGTGCCTTCCTCGGTCACAGTCCAGTCCTCCAGGTGCGACTGGATCCAGTCGGCGTGCTCCTCCAGAAACCGCGCCAGAGCGGGCTCTTCGTGCGCCCCGGCGATCTCCCCGGCGCAGCACAGGGCGGCGATGACGGCGGCCAGCGTCGAAGGCGAGTAGCCGGCGTTTTCTTCCCAGCGCTCCTGCTGCGTGACCGGGGCGAAGCGGACCAGAAACCCCGCCGCCCGCGCCACGAATGGGAACACGTCGAAGTCGCCCAGCCCGCCGGCCTTCCACAGCCGCCAGGCCAGGATGATGGGGAACGCGACCTCGTCGAGCTGGATGCCGGTCCAGTAGGGCGTGCCGTCGACCCAGAAGTTCTGCGCGAAGCCGCCGTCCGGCTTCTGGCTGCAAGCCAGGTACACCAGGGCGCGCAGGGCTGTCTCCACCCGGCCCATGGCCAGCAGTGCAGACGCGGAGTGCACCATGTCGCGGGTCCAGACAAGGTGGTAGCCGCCCAGGTCGTCGTCGCCCTTGGCATAGCCCCAGGGGATGGACAGCGAGGCGATGAAGGCACCCGCGTAGGTCTTGTCCTCGTGCATCAGCAGCACGCGCTGCGAGGCGCGCAGGAGCCGCCCTCCGTCGCCGGTGACGGTTTCAAGTCCCTCGGGCACCGTGACGCGCTGCCACTGGCGGAGAAAGCGTTTCAGGTTCTCGGGGAAGGGTGTGGCAAGCGAGCTCATGGTGGCGGCCAGCGCGGCATGGGCGCTCTCGCCGAAGCCGATGGCGAGGGTGAACTCGCGGGAGGTCTCCGTGGGCCTGGTGGCGCGCGCGAGGTCGACCTCGCCCATCACGGCGATGTTGCCGTCGGTGGCCGAGCCGTACTCCCAGTGCATTTGGTAGTCATGCTTCAGGTCCTGCCAGCCGTCGCTGACACCCACAAACCCGCAGGAAGCGCGCGAGAAACCGCAGTTCGCCGCCATGGCGAGGGTATTGCGGTCCTTCCAGGCAAGCAGGGTGCGGGAGCCGGCCACATCGACCACGCGCGCGGAGTTGCCCGCGCCGCCGCCGCCCAGGTGCGGCGAGAGCAGGGCATACAGGCGAAGTCTGGGAAGAATGTCAGGGTCGGCTTCGAGCCGTACGCGGACCAGCACGACCGCGGCATGCGGGTCGCAGATGGTCTCCTTGGTAAGCGTGTAGCGGCCCTCGGGATCGCGATTCACCTGGCGGGGGCCGGGCGCGATGGGGTCGATGTAGGCGAAGTGGCGCTCGCAGTCGCGCTTCTCCTCGTGGAAGAAGGTTTCCCCGTCGGTGATGAGGAACTCCATGTCGCGCGTTTGCGGGCGGTCGATGGTGGGATGGTAGATCTCGTTCAGGATGCCGTGCGAGGTGGTGAACCAGACCTCGGAGGAAGCCGAGTAGGCGCAGCAGACGCTGTTCTTGACGCTGGAAGTCCAGCGTCCGTGGAGGCCGGGGGCTCCGGGGGCTTCCCCTTGCTGGTGAAGCCAGAGGTACGGTTCGGCGTGGTCGGGCATGGGGCGGCCTCCATGTGCGCGCGCTTCCAGAGTAGCGCGAGCCTGCTTCAGAATGAGGCAAAGAAGGGTGCTATCAATCGGCCCCAGGTGCTATCATTCGACAAGCAGGAGGTGGCTCATGCGTGCGATGACGATCCGCAAAATACCGGACGAGACACACCGGGCACTGCAACAGCAAGCGATGCTGCACGGGAAGAGCACGGAGGCAGAAGTTCGGGCGATTTTGGAGGAGGCGGTCCGTCCGAAGAAAGAGGTTGGGCTGGGTACGGCTTTGGCTGAACTCGGAGCACGGTTCGGTGGGATCGAAATCGATCTTGATGAGGTGCGGCGCGATGCACATCCGGCGCGTGCCGCCAGCTTCGATTGATAGTCCTCGACACGAATGTCTTTTCCGAAACCCTGAAGCTGCGCCCCGAGGCTGTCGTTGTCGACTGGCTGAACCGGCAAGCTGGAGAAGGCTTGTATCTGACGGCAGTCAGCCTTTCCGAGCTTCTCCTCGGTATCGCGCTCATGGACGAAGGCCGACGCAAGCGCGAGATGGCACAAGCAGTGCAATCTCTTGTAGAGGCACGTTTCCGAACAAGAGTGCTGGCTTTCGACGAAGAGTGCGCGATCGCGTATGCGGCGCTGATGAGCCAGGCCCGGCGACGCGGGCTCGCGATCGCCATAGCGGATGGGCAGATTGCCGCAACGGCGAAAGCTCACGGCTTCGCCGTCGCGACGCGGGACCGAGGACCGTTTGAAGCGGCTCAGGTAAGGGTCATCGACCCATGGGAGGGGTGACGATTCCATGAGCCGGCGGCTTCGCTGGAAACCCCTGGCCATTACCGCCGCCGCGGTTCTTTGTATCTATCTGCCCATTATTACGCTTGACAGCGACAGCGGCGCGATTCTGTATTGGCTGGCCGTTCTTCTTTTCACCTTCGGTTGCCTGGTCGTCGCTTTCACCTTCACTTTCACGCGTAAGTGGAGAGACGCGCTTACGTTAACCGGCATCGCGGTCGTTTGCGTTTCCATGAGCGTCGCCTTTTTCTCCAGAAGTTACTTTCTGCGCGTCTCCTATCGATGGGCATTCCATGCAGACCTTTACAAAGGTCAGCTTCTTGCTCGGCACGCATCCATTCCCAGCGGGCTTTCCTATATGCAGTGGGATGGCTGGGGTTTTGCCGGAAGTGATACTTTTGTGTTCCTTGTCTATGACCCCGGCGACCGCTTGAAGCATGTCACGCGAACCGGGTTCGGGGTCAAAGTGGAAGGGCTGCCCTGCGAAGTCCAAGAGATACGGAGACTTGAGCGGGGGTGGTATACAGCAGTTCCTTTCACCAATGAAGATCTGCTTAGTTGCAATCCGAAGTAGAGAAGTACATCGTTGTGCCCCCTCCCTCACAGCACCTGCGAGTTCGCGTCCGGGTCGGGGTGGAACTGCACTTCCTGCATCGCGTGGGTGATTTCACGGTTCTTCATGAAGTACTCCCACACGAAACCGGAGCGCAGGTTTTCCGCCATCAGGACGCTGATGCCCTGGTCGATGCCGAGAATGTCCTCGGCGTACCAGTTACCCTTCACGTCAAAGGCGTCCACGAAGCCGTAACGCGTCCAAACTCTCGGCCCCATCTTTTCCCGCATGGAAAGCAGGACATGCGAGCACTCCGCCGGCAGGAAAGGCAAAGAGCCGGCTGCGGCGCAGGGGACCAAGGTGCCATCCAAAGGCCCGATCGACGGCGGGCCGCCCCACACGCGGTAGCCGTCGCGGGAGTCCGACGCGGTGATGCCCCACATATCCATGTCGACCCAGTTGTATTTCTGCCCCAGGTGCACGCACCACAGCTGGTGCGCGCGCGTGGCGGCGATGGAGTTGGTGAAGTAGTTGGCGTGGAGGTCGCGCTGGTCGCGGTAGTCGCACCAGGCGTGGGCGTACTGGTGGATAAACAGGGGCGCGGTGCCGGAGATGTACTCGATGCCACCGAACTGGATCAGCGGGCTGGAGGGTGTTCCAGGTCTCGACCGGGATAGGGTGGGTGGGCGAGCCGATGGCCATCAGGTACATGGTCATCAGCTCGGAGTAGATGTCCCAGCGGTGCTGGATAAAGCCCTGCTCCGGCAGCCAGCCCATGGAAAGCGTCGGGCCGTCGTTGAGCATCCACTGCCAGTCGATGCGGCGGTAAAAGGTGGTGGCGAGCGCGGCGATACGGCTGTTGCCCGCAAAGTACTGCCGGCACAACAGCACA
>CAXTTW010000061.1:0-5017 GCA_964247255.1 uncultured Acidobacteriaceae bacterium | reverse complement strand
CGATCGAGCTGAGCTCGGAGTTGAACATCCGCTGGCCGCTGTCGATGTTGATGAAGTGGTACAGGAAGCCGTGCTCATGCGGGCAGTCCTCGAGCAGAAAGGCGAGGGTGCGCTCCACGCGCTGCTCGCAGTCGGCCCGGCGCAGGTAGCCGCGCCTGGCGGCGATGCACAGGGCGCTCAGCCCGAAGCCGGTGGCGGCGATAGATGCCACGCGCGAGGTGGAAAGCCCGACGGCCAGGCCGCGGTCGCGCACCAGTCCGGTGCGCGGGCTGGCCTCGTCGAAGAAGAAGCGGCAGCCGCGCTCCTCCATCTCGTCGAGCAGCAGATCGGCTTGCTTGGTGACTTGGGTGAGCGGCCGGTTGACGAACTGGCCGGGCGGATGGGTGTACTTGTCGGCGGCCGATTGCTCCGGGCGGGGCTGCTCCTTGAGGGGCGTGCTTGGGGCCTGCTGCTGGTTTTGGAACGCGAGGTCGGCACCCTTTTGACCGAGAGCACCGGGCGGCCCGAGGGAAAGGGCACCGCCGGCTCCAGCGGCGGCGGCGGCCCGCAGCATGGCGCGGCGGCTAAGGCGTCGATCGGTCAATCCTGCTCCACGGTGGGTTGCACCTAGTCAAAGATGCACGAAAGCGCGCGATTGTTCCATGGGCTTTCGCGCCCTTCCGCGCCCGGAAGGCACACGAAGGTCACTACGCGGGAATGAAGCGCATCCCAGTAGACGTGAACTCGGCCGCGCACCGGCCCAAACCCGAGGAGGATCTCTTGGCCCACGAACTGCCCCCGCTCCCCTACGACTACGCAGCGCTCGAGCCGCACATCGATGAAGCCACGATGAAGCTGCACCACGACAAGCACCACCAAACCTACGTGACGAACCTGAACGGCGCGATCGAGAAGCATCCGGAGCTCGCGTCGCACTCGCCCGAGGATCTGCTGCGCTCGCTCGATACCGTGCCTGACGACGTGAAAGCAGTCGTGCGCAACAACGGCGGCGGCCATGTGAACCACACCATGTTCTGGCAGATCATGAAGCCGGGCGGCGGCGGCGAGCCCACCGGCGCGATCGGCGAGAAAATTAAGCAGGATTTCGGCTCGTTCGAGGACTTCAAAAAGCAGTTTAATGAGACGACGGCCAAGCAGTTCGGCTCCGGCTGGGGCTGGTTGGTGCTCGACACCGGCAAGTTGAAGGTGGTGACCACGCCGAACCAGGACAACCCGCTTTCTCAGGGCAAGTACCCGATCCTGGGCAACGATGTGTGGGAGCACGCCTACTACCTGAAGTACCAAAACAAGCGCCCGGACTACCTGGCCGCCTGGTGGAACACGGTGAACTGGGACGAGGTGAACCAGCGGTTCGCGACGGCGCAGAAAGCCTGAGAGCGGCAACTGCGGCAACCTAGAATCGGGTTCATCCTGAGCGAAGTGAAGGATCGGCTTCTTACTGGCACTGCGCGCACAACGCAGGCAAAGCTGATCTTTCGTCGCTTTGCTCCTCGGCTTGACCAACCTAGCGGGCGACTTTCGCGGCGAAAGCGGGTTCGGTTCCGCAGGAGTTTCCGACCCGATGACCCGCGTCTTCCCTGCCCTGCTTTCCTTTGCCCTCAGCACTTCCGCACTCCCGCAAACGGCGGTTCCGGCGGACGCGCAGTTTACCGTGACGCAGAACGGCAAAGCTCTCGGCGAGGTGCGCTACTCCTTCGCGCCGAGCGGCGCGGCGCAGGTGTGGACCTCGAGCGGCAGCATGAAGTTGGGCGCGTTCGCCTACTCCTTCCAAAACGCGGCGACCGTCGACGCGCAGGGCAACCTGGTACGCGATGCGCTGACCGGCTCGGTCGAGGGCGGCAAGGCCTCAGGCAAGGACATCCATTTCGATACGGCCTCGGACGCGTCCGGCCGGCATTTCACCATCGAGGTAAGCGCGAATGGGACGCGAACCGGCAACACGGTCGACCGCCACCGCAACTTGGTGCTGGTGCCCGACCTGGACCCGGCCGCATACACCCTCATGGCGCGGGTCGCCCTGGCGCAACCCAAGACGGCGTGGGTGCTGATTCCAAAGGAGAACGGAATCCTGGTGCCCGCCGAGTACACCCGCGCCGCCGCGCTGACAGGAGTCCTGAACGGACGGCAGACGCCGGTCGAGCACACCGTCGTCGCGCTGGGTGGGGAAAACGCGCTGGTCATTGAGCTGTTCCACACCGCAGACGGCGCGCTGATGGAAGCCGACCTGAACGCGCAAAATCTGCGGGTCGAGCGCAAGGGCTGGATCCTCAAGAACCACCCCGCCCCGGCCCCGCCTCCGAAGGGAGACGCGCCGGAGGCACCGCCGCAGGCGCAGCCGCAGCCGTAAGGCTCACACCGGCTAAGCTGAGTCGGCGACCAGCCGCAGCCCTTCTTCCCGGGTCCCGATCCGGCCTTCCAGCTGGGCGTCCTCCGCAAGCGCGAGCAGGCGTTTGAACTCCGGCCCAGGCTTATGTCCTGCGGCGATCAGGTCACGTCCGGTCACCAGCAGCTTCGGACGGACCTCCTCCTCCGGCATGCGCTCGAACCGCTCCTTCGCGAACCGGTACAGACCCAGACGGTTGTGGCTAGACGAGCAGTCGAGCCAGTGGAGGTCCAAGTGCTCCGGAAAGCGGGGCAGGCGGAAAAAGCGCTTCAACGTGGACTCACGCATCTTTTCCACGTCACCGAAGCGCATGTGGTTCGCGACCAGCGAAGCGATCTGCTCCGTGTCCTCATTGGAAAAGCGCAGGCGATTGCAGAGGGCGAGTGCCATGCGGGTGCCCACCTCGGCGTGGCCGTTGAAGCGCCACCTGTCGCCGTCCAAAACGGCGCAGGGAGGCTTGCCCACATCGTGCAGCAGCGCGCCCCAGGCCAGGGTAGGCGAGCAGCCGGGGTGCAATTTGTCGAGCAGCAGCATGGTGTGGACCCAAACGTCGCCCTCGGGGTGCCACTCCGGCGGCTGCTCCACCCCGTGCATGCGGGCGATTTCGGGGAGGAGCTCCGCGAGCAGCCCGGTGCGGTCCAGCAGCTCGAAGGCGCGGGCGGCCCGGCCTTCGCACAGCATCCGGGTCAGCTCGTCCCGGGTGCGCTCGGGGCTTACCTGGTGGATCGTGGCGGCCTGGGCGCGGATGGCTGCTTCGGTCCCCGGCTCCAGATCGAAGCCGAAACGCGCCGCGAACCGCACCGCCCGCAGCATGCGCAGCTTATCCTCCTTGAACCGGAGCGTAGGGTCCCCGATGGCGCGGATGAGGCCCGACGCGAGATCGGCCCGACCACCCACATAGTCCAGAGTCTCGTCGGCGAGCGGGTCGTAGAGCATGCCGTTGACGGTGAAGTCGCGGCGGGCTACGTCTTCACGGGGGTCGAGCGAGTACCGGACCTGATCCGGACGGCGGCCGTCGGAGTACGCGCCGTCATGGCGAAAGGTGGCGACCTCGGTTGTCCCCTCGCCGCTGCACACCAGAACCACCCCGAAGTGCGCGCCGACCGAGAAAGTGCGCGGAAACAGCTTGAGGACCGCGTCGGGAGTGGCGGAGGTGGCGACGTCGAAGTCCTGCGCCTCGCGGCCCAGAAGGCGATCGCGCACGCAGCCGCCCGCGAAGAACGCCTGGTGGCCCGCCGCGCGCAGGGTCTCGACAATGGCGCGGGCCGCTTGTTCGCGCGGCGTTAAGGTAAGCATCACTTCGGTCATCTTAAAATGGTGAGATGGCAAGGAACGCTCCCCTTCTGCTCACGCTGCTCGTTTGCTCGTTCGCGGGGCAAGCGCAGGAAGCCGCGGTTCCGCCGGACGTCCAAACTCTGCTCAAACAGGTGATCGCGCATCAGTCGGTGGTCGAGAAGCGCCGCGAGAACTATACCTACCTGCGCACAGTGGTGCAGCGCGAGGTGGACAAAAAAGGCGCGGTTAAAAAGACGGATTCGCGCGAGGAGCAAATCATCTTCGTCAACACCCACGAAGTGGCGCGGCTGGTGCGCAAGAACGGCAAGGAGCTCTCGGAGGGCGACAAGCGCAAGGCGCAGGACGAGGTCGAAAAGCAGATCGAGAAGGCCCAGCGTACGCCGCCCGGCGTTTCCATGGACGGCAACACCATCAGCGTGTATCGGATTTTGGAGATCATGAAGGTTTCCGCGCCGCGCCGGGAGTCGATCGACGGGCGGCCCATGGTGGCCTTCGATTTCGTCGGCGACCCGCACGCCAAGACGCACGGCCGCGCGGAAGACGCTTCCAAGAAAATCTCCGGGACGGTGTGGGTCGATCAGCACGACCTCCAGGTGCGGCGGCTGACGGCGCTGTTCGCGGACGATTACAAGGTGGGGTTCGGGCTGTTCGCGCTGGCCAAGGGGTCGAGCTTCACATTCGACCAGAAACTCATCAATAACGAGCTTTGGCTGCCGACCAGCGCGCACATCCATGTGGTGGGTAAGGCGATCGGCTTCACCGGTTACCGAGGGGAGATCCAGATCGACGACCGGGACTACCAGCAGTTCCACACGCACGCGGAACAGCATGAGTAGCGGGCTCGGCACTAGGCTCGTTCTTGGGATTGAAAGCTCCTGCGACGAGACCGCAGCCGCGGTGGTGCGGCGCGGGCGCGAAACGTTGTCGAGCGTGGTGGCCTCACAGATCGCGACTCACGCGCCCTGGGGCGGGGTGGTGCCGGAGCTGGCCTCGCGGGAGCACCTGAGAAATATTGTGCCGGTGACGCGGGCGGCATTGGCGGAAGCTGGGATATTGCTCGGCGACTTAGAGGCGGTCGCGGTGACGGAAGGGCCGGGGCTGGCCGGGGCATTGCTGGTCGGGGTCACCTATGCGAAAACGCTGGCCTGGGGACTCGGAAAGCCCCTGGTCGCGGTCAACCACCTGGAAGGGCACATCCACGCGGTGCTTTTGGAACACGGCCCTTCCGAAACGCCGGCGCTCGCGCTGGTGGTTTCAGGCGGGCACACCCACCTGTACCTGGCCTCGCAGCTCGAAGGAGAATGGCGGTACAGGGTGGTCGGCCGCACGGTGGACGAC
>CAXTTW010000060.1:0-9411 GCA_964247255.1 uncultured Acidobacteriaceae bacterium | reverse complement strand
GTGCCCATCGACGGCTCCGCCCCGGCCCCGCTTGACCGTGTCCCGATCCGCGCCCCGCTGGGCTGCGGGGTACGCGCGCTGGATGCGTTTGTCCCGTGCGGGCGCGGCCAGAGGCTGGGGATTTTCGGCGGATCGGGCGTCGGGAAAAGCACGCTGCTCGGCATGATGGCCTCCGGCACCGAAGCCGACCTGACCGTGATGGCCCTGGTGGGCGAGCGCGGCCGCGAAGTCGGCGAATTTCTTGAAGTACTGGGCGAGGAAGGACGCCGCCGGTCGGTCTTGGTCGTTTCGACCTCCGACCAGTCGCCGCTGCTGCGCCTGCGCGCCGCCATGAGCGCGACCGCCATCGCGGAGCACTTCGCCGCGCAGGGCAAGCATGTGCTCCTGGTCGTCGACTCGCTGACACGGTTCGCCATGGCGCAGCGAGAGATCGGCCTGGCCGCGGGGGAGCCGCCGACCGCCAAGGGCTACACGCCCTCAGTCCTCAATATGTTGGCCCGCCTGGTCGAGCGCGCGGGCAACTTCCATGCCGGGTCTATCACTGCTTTCTACACGGTGCTGATGGAGGGCGACGACCAGCAAGACCCGGTCGCCGACACGGTCCGCTCGCTGCTCGACGGGCACATTATCCTCGACCGCGCGCTCGCGCTGCGCAACCACTTTCCGCCGGTCGCGATCTTGGATTCTTTGAGCCGGCTTATGCCCGCGATCTGCGCGCCGGATCACCTCGAAAAGGCCGGCGCGCTGCGCCGGTTACTCGCTGCCTACGCGCGCTCCGAGGACCTGCTCCGCATCGGCGCCTACCAGCGCGGGGCCGACCCCACGCTCGACCGCGCGGTCGAAGTGCTTCCGGAGCTCAACGCATTTCTCCAGCAGCGCACCGGCGACCGCTCCACACACCCCGCCACCCTCGCTCGTCTGCTGAAGCTTCCCAGCTGATGGCCGCGCCTTTCTCCTTGTCTGCCGTCCTGCGCCTGCGCGAACTCGCCGCGGAGCGGGAAGAGCAAGCCCTTGCGCGCATCCACGCGGAGCTGGCCACCCTGCGCGCGGCGCTCGAACAGACCGAGGCCGACCTGCGCGAGGCCGCCATGCTTCGCGAACGGGCGTTCGCGGCCGCGGCACTGCCCGCCATGCACCTTCAGGGTCTCTACAACGCGAGCGACGCGCTGCGTTCGCGCCGGGACGCCTTCCGGGAGCAGATTGCCGCAGCCGGACAGCGCCGGAACGCGCAGATACTGCGCTACAACGAGGCCTACCGGCAGCGGGAAACGCTTGTCGCGTTACGCGACACGGCACAGGCCGCTCACGAGCTGAACCTGGCAAGGCGCGAGGCAAAAGCCGCAGATGAGGCTTTTCTTAACAGAATGGTGAGGAAAGCCCGCTCCAGCGAAGCCAAGTAGGCAAGGCTTGCCCAGAGCGGCTCGGCAAACTTTGCCTGGCCCATTTCGCCTTCCTGGGGCTAAGTCTCTGTGAAATGAAGGTTTTACTCGTTATGGAAGGAGCGGGTCTCTTTGGCGCGCGACATGCAACAGTGTGGAACGTGAACACAGCGCCCGCATCCATCCGTACCGCGCACACGCCGCCGCCCGGGGCCGCCGTCAAGGCTGCCGCTCCCGAGGGGGGCTTTACGGTCGCGTTGCAAGCTTCCCTCGCCGCGAGCAAGGCTCCGCACGCGGGCGGCGCGGCTGTGCTCCCGGCCAAGAGCGAAGGCCGCTCTGAAAGAAAGGTTGCCTCAAGCGATCGTTCGCCTGCGGTACAAACCTATTCGGGGCTCACCTTTCCGTCAGCTGTTCCGCTGCCGCCGCCTTCGCAGGCCGTCGCCCTGCCCGACCCGGTTTCATCCGCCGAAGTCGCTCAAGGGCCAGTTGCCGAGGCCGCGAACCGCACCCCAGCTGACCGGTTTGCCTCGCCGCAGGCCCTGCCCGCGAGCCCGAACCCCCCTGGTTTGCTTGCGGCACATGCGCTTTCGCCTGTCGCCGTGCAAGCAACAGATCCTTCTGCCGGGCAGGACGCTCCCATGGCGAAAGAGGCCGGTTCTTCTCCGCTTTCTTTCGGCGATTCGACGCGCGCGTTTGAGCCGTCTGTGATTGGCTCCGAAGCTATCGCGCAGCCCGTTTCGACCGCAACTCCCCCCTCCGATGCGAGTGCCGGGGCGATTTTGGATCCGAAGACGGGCGCAGCGGAGACGGCGTCGGCCCAGTCCGGCGATGCCCGGAACGCGGCGGCGCAGCTCGCCGCAATCCAGGGCGTCCCTTCTCAGCCGACAATGAAAACCGCTCCCGCCGCTCCGACCCAACATTCATCGAAAACGACTGCTGCCCCGGCCGCGACCTCGGTCCTCCAGCCGGCCTCCGCGCCAGGCTACTTCTCGCAAGCGTCAACCACGCAGGCTGAGGCCCAAGGGCAAACGGCGGCTGCTCTTTCAGAGGGCAAAGCGACCGCTGTTTCTCATCCAGCCCTCATCCGGCTCTCCTCCGACGCGGCCGCTTCGCAAGTCGTGCAACCTGCCGTTCCCGAGGCCTCTCTTCTCTCTGCTGCGCAAGCGCCCGCCCTCCAAGACGCGCCGCAAACATCCTCGGCGGCTTTCTCCCGCGGGTCCTCGGATGGAGGATCCGAAGCGGGGAAGTCTGTGGTGCCGTCGGAGGGAGCCCGGCAAGGCACGCAGGGAAGCTCTGCGACAGCCCAGCTTTTCTCGCTCGACCCTTCCCCCGTGACCGCCGGCAACGCCGCTCCGGCTCCCGTGCCCTTGCCGCATACGCTTGCGCCCGCGCAGCCGGCGCACGCCGGCCTGCCCACGCTCCCAGGCGATTCCGGCGCGACCGACCTGGGCAGCCCTATCCACACGGCCCGTCTGCTTCAGAGCGCGGGCGGCAGCGAGATGCGCGTCGGCCTCCACTCTGCTGAGTTCGGTTCGATTTCGATCGCGACCTCCGTGTCTTCGGGGGCGCTGCAAGCTTCCATCGCGCTCGACCACGGTGGCCTGGGCCACGCGATCGCCGCCCACCTGCCCGCGATGGAAGAAAAGTTCGGGATAGCCGCCCGCATCGAGGTGCGGGATGCCGCGCAAACCGGAGAGCACCCGCCGCGTCAAGGGGAAGGCAGCGCCTCATCCTCGCAGGGCGGCGGACGGGGAAGCCGCGCTTGGACACCTTCCGCGGCCGCTCCTGCGGGCCCGAGCGAACGCAACCTTTCCACGGCGGCCATGCCGGCGCTTTCCACCGCGCGCCTGAGCGTACTCGCTTAACTCTCCCTCACGAAAGGACACACACATGGCATCGCTTCCCATAGGGCCCGTCGGATTTGTCAGCCCGTTCGACGCTACGGTCGCCGGCAAGGCGAAAGCACAAACGACGACCGGCGGCACGAGCGGGTCGGGTGCAACGACCGGCACGGGTACGGACCCGTTCTCGACCGGCAATCTCGGCTCGACCTTCCTGAACCTGCTCGTGCAGGAGCTCAAGAACCAGGATCCGACACAGCCCATGGACCCGACCCAAACCGTCGGGCAGCTGATCTCGCTCAACCAGCTCGACCAGCTCATCAGCATCAACCAGACAATCAAACCGGCGACGGCGACGACGCCTGCATCGGGGACCGGCTCCGGCTCGACGACCGGCTCCGGCTCGACCACCTCCGGAACAGCCGGCTCCGGTTCCACGATCTCCGGCCACGCGATCGGAGCGAAGCGCTCCATCACTGAAGCCGCCGACTCCCCCGCCCAGGTGCAAGCTGCCGCGGCCGCGCTCCAGGCAGCGCAGGCCGCCAACGGCAATCCTTCCGCCCCTCTCAACCTCAACGCCCTCACCAACCTCATCGGAGCCAGGTAAATGTCCTTTTTCGCGATTCCCCTTTCCGGCCTCAACGCTTCTCAGTCTTCCCTGCAGGCTGTCTCGAACAACCTTGCCAATGTGAATACCGACGGCTACAAGGACCAGAACGTCACCTTTAACGACGTCTACGCGCAGAGCGGCGTCACTAACGGCGCAAAGGATCCGATCCAGACCGGCAACGGTGTCGCGACCGCATCCACCACGACCAACTTCACCGACGGAACGGCCGCGCAGACCGGTATCGCCTCTAATCTCGCGCTCACCGGCGACGGCTTCTTCGTGGTCCGCCAAACGAGCGGGCAGGTGGCGTATAGCCGCGCCGGGGACTTCACCACCAACAACGCCGGCCAGCTCGTAGCCCCGGACGGCTCGCTCGTGCTCGGCTACCAGGCGGTCAACGGCGTCATTCAAACTTCGGCTCCGCTGGCGCCACTTGCCATCGGCAAGGGCCTGATCAACCCGGCGACGCCGACCTCGACCTTTTCCGCCAACGTGAACCTGAACTCGGACGCGCCCGTGAACACCGCGACCGCTGCCTCGCCGGTAGGCATCTACGATTCGCTCGGCAGCGCGCACAATCTCCAGGTCTCGTACACCAAGACCGGGACCAACCAGTGGAGCTACTCGGTGACGATCCCGAGCGCCGACCTGGCCGCGCCGACCGCTACCGGCTCCAACACGCAGCAGATTGCTTCGGGCGGATTGACCTTCGATTCGAACGGCAAGCTTGCCGGCGTCACTGACTCAAACGGCAAGGCGGTGCCCGCGCCCTACGACGTGGCTGTGAACATTCCGGCTTACGCGGACGGTGCCTCGGGGCAGAACATTACCTGGAACCTGTCCAACACGGCTGGCAGCCCCTTGCTCACGCAGTCGAATCTGGCGAGCGGCACCACCAACACCGTGCAGAACGGCAGCCCGGCCGGCGCGCTTAAAGATTACAGCGTGCAGACAGACGGTACCATCCAGGCCACCTTCACCGCCGGTCCGCCGCAGGCTCTCGGTCAGGTCGCGGTCGCCACGGTGATCAACACGCAGGGCCTCGACCAGATCGGCAACAACCTCTTCCAGGTCACCCAGGGTTCCGGCCAGGCGGAGATCGGCATCGCCGGCACGGGCGGGCGCGGCATCATCAAGGGCGGCTACGTCGAGAGCTCGAACGTGAACATCGCGAACGAGTTTTCGAAGCTGATCGTCGCGCAGCAGGCATACCAGGCGAACGCGAAAACCGTCACCACATTCAACCAGATCGAGCAGGCTACGATCGCGATTCTCCAGTAAGCTTCGACGGCGGCTCGTCTTCTTGCTGAGATGAGCCGCCCATGAGACCTGGTGCGGCAGCAGGCAGCCTTTCTCTGGCTGCCTGCCTGTGTTCCTCATCCAGCTCTCATCCCCGCCACTCTTCCGTAATCAAATCTAAGCTTCGTTTGGCCCCCTACATGCACCATTCCCGGCAAACGCCCCTTTTCAAGGGGACCGGAGCAGGGACAGATGAGCACCGCCCTCCAGATCGCCGATTTTCAGTCCCCGAATGGGGTTTCCCTTGCGGCCGCGCCGCCGCGCCGCCCCGTCGAGGTGCTGCCCTGGTTGCCTTGCACGCTGGCGCTCGATATCCCGGTCGTGCGATTTACGGTGCGCTCGCTGCTCGAGCTCGCCCCCGGCACGATCCTGGAAACCAGCGTGCACCAGAGTATGGATATTCCCTTGCGGGTCAACGGGCTGCTGATGGCCTGGACCGAGTTTGAAGTCGTGGGCGAGCGTCTGGCCGCCCGGATCACGGATCTGGCATGAGCGTCTTCGCCCCTAACCTGTCGTGGACCGCCGTGGGCAAATTCAAGCGCCCGTTTGCGACGGTCGGCTTCGCCCGCCTGGGCTCGAAGTTTTCCGTCTTGTGGGCGCGCTTCACAAGCGCCCGGCAAGCCCGGACCGCCACACGCCGCCTCCAGGTGATCGAGAAGGTACACCTCGGGGACAAGCAGTTCATCGCGCTGCTTGAGCTCGATGGGCAGACGATCCTCGCAAGCTGCGCGCCGGGAGCTCCGCTCCAGTTCGCAACCGTGCAAATGCTCTCCCCGGAGCAGCCCCAGCCGCCGCAAGCAGCTCCGCAAAAGTTCAAAGCAATGCACATCCCGGCCGGCAAAGGCGCGAACGCGAGCGAAGAACACTTTGTCAGCGTCCCGGAGGCAGCAACCGCTTCGCTGGAAGCAGCGCCCTCCTCGGTCCCAGAGGAGCCACCTCCACCGGCACTGGAAACGGAGCGCAAAGCAGCAGGGCACGGCAGCCTTCAAGCGGCATTCCGCGCGGAAGACTCCGAACATCCGGAGCACAACAGTTCCGCCGCGCGTCAAGTGGAAGTGTTTGGGCCGGAGCACACCGCGGAGGAGGCACAACCGAAAGCGTCCAGCCCGAGGCAGAACAGCCTCGCCGCACTCGTCCATCCGGCGATCACCCGCAAGCCCGCGGCCGCTGGGACTCCAAGGCGTAAGCCCGCGGTTGCGGAACCCGCGCTGCTGCCGCAAATGGCGGACGCCGGCATCACGCCCCGCGTTTCGGGACCGCCCCCGGCGCACGATCCAGAAGGCGACGCGACCTTCGCGGCCCTGCTGCAAATCCGCATGATGGCCACCGAAGTTTTCCAGGAGCTCGACCCCGATCCTGTGCCTCCGCCTCCCCCAAGGCAACCGAGCCTCTCACGCCGGCTCAGCGTTTCCGCGTGCTTCCTCGCCTGCTGCCTCCTCGCGCACGGCACCGCCCACGCCGCGATGCTGGCCGCCGCGCCCGCGGGCAATGACATCCACATTACCGGCCTCGGCGGGTCGTCCGCGCCCTGGGCCATCGTCGTCGTCCTCACGCTGCTCTCGCTGATCCCGTCGCTGCTGTTCTGCGTCACCCCATTCGCCCGGCTGCTGATTGTCTTCCACTTCCTGCGTCAGGCGCTCGGGCTGCAAACCACGCCTTCCAATCAGACGCTCATCGGGCTCTCACTCATTCTCACCTTCTTCCTCATGCAGCCCACGGGAGAACTCATCTACCGCGACGCGATCCTGCCCGTCCAGGCGGGCAAGCTCACCCCGCTCGACGGAGTGGTGCGCGCGGGCGAACCGCTGCGGCACTTCATGTCCCACTATGTGCGTGCGAAAGACGCCGAACTGTTCCTCGACATCGCCCACGAGCCCCGGCCGAAAACGATCGAGGACATGAGCTTTCGCGTTCTTCTGCCCGCCTACATCTTGTCTGAGCTCAAGGCCGGATTCCAGATCGGGACGGTTCTGTTCCTGCCGTTTCTGATCGTGGACATGGTGATCGCTTCCATCACCACCTCGGTCGGCATGGTGCAGCTGCCGCCCGTGGTTATCTCGACCCCGCTCAAGCTGCTGCTCTTCCTCATGGTCGACGGATGGCACCTGCTTATCGGCTCGCTGATGCGGAGCTTCAACTAGATGGGCTCGCCGGAGGCCGCTTGATGGGAGTAGATCAGGTTGTCGAACTCGGGCGAGGCTTGCTCATCGAGACCATGCTGCTGCTCGCCCCCATCCTGCTGGTCGCGATCGCGGTTTCGCTGGTCGTCAATATCGTGCAGGTCCTCACCTCGCTCCAGGACCAGACGCTTTCAACCGTACCGCGCCTGCTCGCGACCGGCGCGACGGTGTTCTTGCTCATGCCCTGGATGTGGCGGCACCTGACCAGCTACACGATCCATCTTCTGTCCGACTTTCACCGGGTGCTCCAGTGATCTCGATCCCGTTTCTCGACATCATCGCGGGCTTCCTGTTCATCGGCGTGCGGCTCACCGGGCTTATGCTGTTCGCGCCGTTTTTCTCGAGCGACGCGATCCCGGTTCGGATCAAGGGCGGGCTGGTGCTCGCGCTGTCTCTTCTGCTGTACCCGGTGGTTTCGCCGGGGTTTCCACCGTTTTCGCTCGACCACTGGCCCACCCTCGTCTTCAGCGAGCTGCTGGTCGGCGCAGCCACGGGCATCGCGACCTCGCTCGTTTTTGATGCGGTGCAGATGGCCGGGCAGATCCTGAGCGTGCAGATGGGCTACTCGCTCATCTCGATCCTGGATCCGCAGACCAAAGCTGAGTCGACCGTGGTCGCGACCTTCCACCAGCTGCTCGCGATGCTGATCTTTCTCCGGCTCGACGTCCATCTGTGGCTCTTGCGCGGGCTCGGCGCGAGCTTCACATACCTGCCGCCCGGCTCGGCCCACCTCAGCCCGGCGTTCGTGCGCACCACGCTCGCGGCGGGAGCGGCGGTCTTCGCTGTGGGACTGCAGCTGGCCGCGCCGGTGCTTTCCGCCACCTTTTTCACCGACATCGTGCTCGGCCTGCTCGCCCGGGCTTCCCCGCAGTTGCCGGTGCTGCTGCTGGGCCCGGCGGTCAAGAGCCTGCTCGGCCTCGCGATCCTGGCCGCCACCCTCAAGTACTGGCCGGCGGTGTTCCGCGGGCTGTTTCTGGGCGCGGTCCATACCTCGGAGCACCTGCTCAACCTGGCTCGGTAAAGCATGGCCGACGAGAGCAAAACAGAAAAAGCCAGTCCGCAGCGGAGGAAAAAGGCCCGCGAGCAGGGTACGGGCGCGCGCTCCCGCGAGCTGCCAGGCGTGCTCGCCATCACGGCCGCCTGCGCGACGGTGATGCTGCTCGCGCCCTCCGCCGCCGAGCACTGGACCACCCTCTACCGCGAGCTGCTCGATTCCGCCGCGACCACCACGATCGACGTGAACGGGCCGCTCCTGTTCTGGGTCGCGACCGAAGCACTGCGCTGGATCGCGCCCATCCTCGCGGCCGGCTTCGTCTTGGCGTTTGCCGCGATGGTCGCCCAGGGCGGCATCACCTTAGCGCCGGCCGCGCTTGCGATCAAGCCCGAGCGCATGAACCCGGCCTCGCGCCTCGGGCAGATCTTCTCGATCGCCGGCATCCAGAACCTGCTTAAATCCCTCATCCCGTTCTCATTGATGGCCTTGATCGGCGCGAGCACGCTCCGCAGCCACTGGGCTCTTATGGTCCACCCGGCGGCTGCTTCGCCGCGCGGGTTTGCCGCCTATCTGGCGGGGATCTCATTCACCATCCTTTGGAAGTGCGGCCTGGTCCTGCTGGCGTGGTCGGCGATCGACTACTTCCTGGTCTGGCAAAAGAACGAGGGCGATCTCAAGATGTCCAAGCAAGAAGTCAAGGAGGAGATGAAACAGTCCGACGGAAACCCGGCCACCAAGGCCCGTGTGCGCCGTGTGCGCAACCAGATGCGCCGCCGGAACGCGCTCAAGGCGACCAAGACCGCCACGGTCGTCGTCACCAATCCGACGCACTACGCGGTCGCGCTGCGCTACGAGCCGCACATGGCCGCCCCGATCGTCGTTTCCAAGGGGCTCGATCTGTTGGCCCAGCAGATCAAAGCGCTGGCCACCCAGGACGGCATTCCCCTGATGGAAAACCGCGCGCTCGCCCAGGCGCTGTACAAGAGCGTCGAGGTCGGCGATGCGATCCCCGCTGCCCTGTATCAGGCAGTCGCGGACATCCTGGTGCTCGTCTTCCGGGCGCAGGCCGAGGTGCGCGCGCAGGAAGCGGCGCGGCCGTCCCGGACCG
>CAXTTW010000059.1:0-9444 GCA_964247255.1 uncultured Acidobacteriaceae bacterium | reverse complement strand
GGGTTATCGGGTTTGGCGTTGGCATCGCTGGTTCTGGTCGGTTCCGTCTGGGCGCAGCAGAACTCGGGCGTGGCGCGTCCGCCGGCTGAGGACGCGATCGTCACGCAGGAAGACCCCGCCGAGCAGGTGTCTCCGGCCCGCAAGCCTTCGCCCGCGGTCGCCGCGCAGCCTGCCGCTCCGGCGCAAACGGCCGCCGCGCCGTCCGACTACGGCGTCATCAGCCAGACCACTGACCAGCTTGAAGGGGAACGGACGGCCGCCAAAGCGCGCCCCTCGCAGGGCGTCAAGCTGATCCAGCGCCCTGAAAACCTTGACTACGGCGTGGTCGGCGTTGTCGCTTCCCCGTCCAACGAACTGGCTGAAGGCACCAATATCCGCGTCCGCCTGCTGCAGGCGCTCAGCACGGACCGCTCGCAAAATGGGGAAGCGTTCCGGGCGCAGGTCGCCTCCGACGTCTACAAGGAGGGCCGCGTGGTCATCCCCACCGGCTCCGAACTGCGCGGGCGCGTGGTGCAGGTGGAGCAGGGCCACCGCCTCCGCAACCACGCAACCCTGCACTTGCGTCCAGACGCGGTGATCCTGCCGGACGGCACGGCGTACCATCTTCTGGCGCAGGCCATCGCGAGCTCCGAGCCGGGCACGAAGACCGACTCGGAAGGCGGCATTCAGCCGAAAGCCCATGTAGTCAAGGACCTGGCCGAGTACGGCGGCGGGGCCGGCGGCGGCGCGATCGTCGGAGCCGTTTTGGGCGGCCCAGTCGGCGCGGGTGCGGGCGCTTTGGTCGGCGCGGGCGTGGTCACCACTCACCTTCTCCTGCAAAAACCGCAAACGGCCAAGGTCGAGCAAGGCTCCGAGATCGTCTTCAGCCTGTCTGAACCGATGGAGCTTCTGCCGACGCGGAACTGATCTCCCGCTAGTAGAAAGCCCAGACCTCCTCGAGATTCAAGCAAAATCCCTTCACCGGCCCTGAGCCCGCAAGCTCGGGGCCGAAAAACGTTTCAGGTTGCGCCACGCCGGCTTGGTAGACGAGCACTTGCCGACGTCCCGGGTTGATCAGCCAACCGAGCTGGACACCGTTCGCTATCCATAGGTCCATCTTCTTCTTGAGCTCGCCCAGGCGGTCCGACGGCGACCGCAGCTCAATAATGAACTCGGGGCAGATGCGGTAATAGCCTTTCCGGTCCGCCCGGGTCAACGTGGCAAAACTTTCCGCAGTCAGGTATGCGGCATCGGGCGCGAGCAGGCTTCCATCCTGCAGGTAAAAGCCACCATTTGAATCAAAAACGCGCCCCTTTCGGTGCGTGAGCCACCAGTACGTCAGGCGAGTGTTGATGATGGAATTGCTGCTGCTGGTGTCGCCGCCGGACGGTGCATTCATCTGAATCAGTCCTTTGCCGATTCGCTCGATGCGCGCGGGCTCGTTGAGGCGAATGAACTCTTCGAACTCCGCGTCCGACATAGGCGGTTCGAGCATGAGACTGTGGCGCTTGAGCGCCGGGTGGAAAGGAAGCTGGGTGCGCATGACGGGATTGTAGAGCGAGCGGGGCGGGCGCATCGTCCCACGCTTCTCAGCCGCGGTGCAGGTAGCCGAGCCCGACGTGCATGCCGCGAACCAAGCTCGGCGGCATGGTGCAGGAAAGCGTGATCCCGAACAGCGCGTGCGTCATCGCGAGCGGCCAAAGGTTGCGGTAGCGCTGGAACAGAAGGCAGGCGGCGAAACCCCAGGCAAGCGTGACCGGAGCGAGGATCGGATTGGGCAGGTGCGCCGCGCCGAAGATAGCCGCCGCAGCCAGAGCGGCGAACACGGCCCGTCCGGGAAGCAGGCGCTCCAGCCGTCGGAGGAAAAAGTCCTGGAGCAGCACCTGCTGGAGAAAAGCCCACACGGTATAGCCCCAGTAGCGGTGAAACAGCGCCGCTCCGCCGCCGGGCAGGTGCACACCGTGCCGCCGCGAAGCCCAGAGGAAAGTAAGCGCCGCCGCCGGAGTAGCCGCTGCGAGCACCCAGGACGCGCGCAGGAGATTGCCCCGGCGCACCCCCATCGCCGCCAAGCTCCGAAAGCGCAGCGCCGTCACCGCCGCGAAATACCCAGCCGCGGCGACGTAGATTGCTTGCTGGCAAGGCCTCGGAGTCCACAGCACCAAAAGGATGAGCCCGTAGCCGAAAACCAACTCCACTGCCGCGCGCCGCCTTGCCCGCGCGCCTTCGAAGTTCGCCCGTGGCCGACGCATTTAGACCGGGAGGCCACCACCGACGAAGTGCACAAGCTCGATCCGGTCCCCCTCGCTTAGCGGGGTTTGCGGCCATTCGGCGCGCGCCACGATCTCTCCGTTCCGCTCGAGCGCGACCCGGTCTGCCTGCATGCCCAGCGCGGCGACCAGCTCCGTCACAGTCGCTATCCCTTCCATCTCCCGAGCCTGCCCGTTGATGACCAATTGCATCTCCCCAGCCTACAAGCAGTCTCATAAATCGGAACTCCATGGAGCTCCGGATGCGCCTCACGAGAAGCGGCGCTCACGAGAACTGCCGAAGCCGCAGAGCCCGTATTAGATTGCTTGTGGCAAAGGGCGTCAGTTGCGCAGCAGCACCACCGATCCGTCGAAATCGAAGGAAAAGTCCATCTCCGCCACGCCCGCCGCTTCCATCACCCCGCGCAGGCGGCGACGGTCCTCGGTTTGCAGCAGCAGAAACCCGCAGCCTCCCGCGCCGACCAGCTTGCCGCCGGTCGCACCGCCGGCCTCCCGCGCCAACGCATACAATTCATCCACGCGGCTGGAAGACATGCCCTCGCTTCGCCCGCGTTTGCGCAGCCAGTGCTCGTGCATCAGGGTGCCGAACTCCGTGACGCGCCCGTCCGTCAGCACCCGCTCAATCTCATAGCCGAGCTGCTTGGCGAAGTGCAAATCGTCCAGCATTTTGCGGTTGCGCGACTCCGACTGCGTCTTCTGATCCTGCAGCAGGGTCGAGGCCGACCGCGTCGAGCCGACGAAGAACAGCATCAGCGTGTCCCGCAGCTCGCGCACCGCGCCCTCGGCCATCGGCAGCTGCGCGACGCCCACGGTCCCGTCGCGCCGGTACTCCTGGCACAGCAGGCCGCCGTACGCGGCGATGTACTGGTCCTGCTTGCCGACCGGCTGGGCAAGCCGCACCATCTCGATTTCCACCGCCTCCTCGGCCAGCGTGGCGCTCGCGACGTGCTTCTGCCGGAAGGCGTACAGCGCGTGCAGAAGCCCCACCGTGAACGCCCCCGATGAGCCGAGCCCCGTCCCGGCCGGCACGTCCGCGACGCTGCCTATCTCGATCCGGTCCTCGATCCCGTGCATCTCGAGCGCTTCTCGAAAGATGGGGTGCCGGATCGCGTCCCGCGTCACGGCGTGCTCCATCTCCGAATATTTAAGGAAATACCCCGGAAAGAACGACCGGTTCGCCGTTATGTAGACGTACTTGTTGATCGCGGCCGAGATCACGAACCCGCCGAACTCGCGGTAGTAGGACGGCAGGTCCGTCCCTCCCCCGCCCAATGAAATCCGCAGCGGCGTCTTCGCGATGATCATGCCGTTACCTCCGCGCGCGTCGCGGCTGCTTCCCGCAGAAGCGCGTCGGTCTCCGCCAGCCCGGCGGGCGAGCCAATCTCGTAGAAGCGCTCCCGCACCTCAAACCCGGCGAGCTCCCCGCGCCGCAGCAGCTCCGCCATGACATCAGCCAGGTCGAAGCGCGCCCCGTCCGGCCAGCTTGCGAGCGCCCGCGCCTCAAAGCAGCTCAGCCCATAATCGATATGCCGCATCTCGTTTGTCCTCGCGTTCTTGCTGTAGTTCACCAGCCACCCGCCCTTGAAGTGCACGTTGCTCGCGTCCCACCGGCCTTCATTGGGAAAAACGGTCATCAGGCCTTCCAGGCCGCGGCCGAGAAACGCTTTCCACACCGGCCCGAACGCGGTCGGCAGATAGCTGTCGCCGTACATGACCATGAACCGTGAGCCCAGCAACGGCAGGGCTTTGCGCAGCGCCCCGCCCGTACCCAACGGCTCCGGGCCGTCGCCGGAATAGCGCACCCGCAAACCCCATTGCCCTCCGTCGCCTGCGTAAGCCTCCAGCTGCTCGGCCAGATGCCCGCAGCAGAGGACCACTTCGCGGATGCCCTGCCGGGCCAGCATCCGCAGTTGGTGGCCCAAAAACGGCTCGTCGGCCACCGGGAGCATGGATTTCGCGGTCAGAAGTGTTGCAGGGCGCATACGCGTCGCCAACCCGCCGGACAAGAGCGCCAAGGGGGGCATCGGAACGGCTTCCGGAGCCCGCTTAGCCATGCAGCACCCGCTCTTCCACCCGCATGGCGTCGAGCGCCGCCCGGATCGCCTCGCGGCTCGTCCAGCGCGAGCTCCAGCCCAGCGCGCGAATTCGCTCGCTGTCGAGCCGGATCATCGGAACATCGCCCTTCCAGCCGCGCGCACCGCCGGTGAAAGCATAGGCGGGCGGCTGCCGAAGCGCGAGCGCCGCCACGGCCTCGTCCGCGATCTCCTCGACCGTGATCGCGTCCCGTGTGGACACGTTGAACGCCTGAAAAGTCTCCTTGGAAACATCGAGAGCCAGCAGCACCGCCGCGACCACGTCACAGACGTGGATATAGGATTTCGTTTGCCGTCCATCACCGAGGATGCGCAGCGACGACGGGTCCGCCGTGAGCCTGCGCAGAAAATCGAAGCCGACTCCATGCGTTTGCCGCGGCCCCACGACGTTGGCGAACCGGAACGCGCAGGCGCGCAGCCCAAACATCGCGCAGTAGCTCGCGATAAGAGCCTCGCCGGCCAGCTTGCTCGCGCCATAGGTCGAAACGGGGCGGAACGGGCCGTCGTCTTCGCGGATCGCCGCTTCGCCCGGCTCCCCATAGACGCCGCTGCCGGAGGCGTAGAGCAAGGACCCCACCCCGGCGCGCCGCATCGCTTCCACGACGTTGTTGGTCAACAGAGTGCCTTGGTAGAAGTCGATCTCCGGCTCGGTCGCGGCGCGCGCTATGTCCGGGTTCGACGCCAGATGGATGACCACATCGTGCCCCGCCAAGGCGGTCGTCAGCCGCTGGAGGTCCGAGGCATTCGCATGCACCACGTCCAGGCGCGGGTCGCCGAAGTGCTGCTCGTAGTGCCAGGAGCGGCCCGACGAGAAATTGTCGTAGATCGTCACGCGCTCGGCATAGTCGGTGCGTCCGAGCAGCTCGTCGACGAAATGGCTGCCGATAAAACCGGCGCCTCCCACGATAAAGAATCTGCGCGCGCGGTCCGGTGTATCCCCGGCTTGCGGAAAAGCGAGAACAGGCAAGCGTGTCTCCTCGCGAAGGGTCCGCGAGCGCCCGCCCGCATCCACTCCGGCTTTTTCTTGACCTTCACAACAAGGTTGTTGGGAGGAGCATACATGCACACTGCGGCAGGAAAAAGAGAAGATTATTCCCAAGACAGGACTTTAGTAATGAATGCAAGGAATTATTTACTTACGGTCTGCTTGTGTCTCACCCTACAGTCATCCTCAGCAAGCGTTTTCACTCTACCCCGAGGCCGACCGTGAACTTCCAATCCGATCTGCAAGTCAAGCTCTTCTGCGACGCAGCCGACATCGAGAGCCTGCTCAAGATGTACGCAAAGCCCTATGTCAAGGGCTTCACGACCAACCCTTCCCTCATGCGCAAGGCCGGCGTAAAGGATTACGAGTCTTTCGCGCACGCGGTTCTGGCCGCGATTCCGGACCTTCCGGTCTCCTTTGAAGTCTTCGCGGACGACGAAGCCGGCATGGAGTCGCAGGCCCGGCGCATCGCATCCTGGGGGCGCAACGTGTACGTCAAGGTACCCATCACCAACACGCAGGGCTTCTCCACCATGCCGCTGGTGCGCCGGCTTTCGCGCGACGGCATCGCCCTCAATGTCACCGCGCTGATGACGCTCGAACAGGTGGGCCGCGTGGCCGCCGCTCTGGACCGCAGCACCCCGGCCATTGTTTCCGTCTTCGCCGGGCGCATCGCGGACACCGGCGTCGACCCGGTCCCGTTGATGCGGCGCGCGGTCGAGATCCTTTCCGACCGCCCGCGGGCGGAGCTGCTGTGGGCCAGCTCGCGCGAACTGCTCAATGTGTTCCATGCCGAAGAGTCGGGCACGCACATCATCACGGCGACGCCGGACATCCTGTCGAAGCTGGCGCTGGTCGGCAGGGACCTGACCGCGTTCTCGCTCGAAACGGTGCGGATGCTCTACACGGATGCCATGTCGGCCGGGTACGTGCTGGGCGACCGGCTTTCACTCCCCCCGCAGGCAGTCCCGCAGTGGAACGGACCGCAGGCTCGCGCTGCTTTCGCGTCTTAATCGACGGCAGCGCCCCTCAAACGCGGGGGGCGCTGCCGATCTTCTCGACAATCTCGGCAAGGCTCTGTCCGGACACATCCACCAGGGCCGGGTCAGGGCTGTCCGGTTCCTGCCCGGTGTAGATCCAGGCCGTGCGCGCCCCTGCGCCGCGCCCGCACTGCATGTCCGTGACGCGGTCGCCGATCATCCAGCTTTCGGCGAGCGCGATGCCGTGTTCGCGCGCGGCCTGCTCCAGGAAGTGCGGCGAAGGCTTGCGGCAAGGGCACTCGCCCGTGAAGTCCGGGTGGTGGGTGCAGTAGAAAGCCTCGGCAAGATCCACGCCGGCTGCGGCGAGCGCTTCCCTGAGCCGCTCGTCCTGGGCCGCGAGAACCTCCGCCGAGCCTTTGCCGTTGACCACGTTCGGCTGATTGGAAACGACGAACAGGGCGAAGCCCGCGTCGCGCAAAAGCGCAAGCGCGGGCAGGGCGCCCTCGTGCAGGGTGAACTCATCCAGGCTGCGCGGGGCTTCCCAGGCGGCCGTGTCCTCGTACCAAACATTTCGATTCAGGACGCCGTCGCGATCGAGGAAGACGGCGCGCCTGCTCGCGTCCGGCTTCGCAAATGTGCTCATACGAGCAGCATAGACGGCGCCGAAGCCGCTCGGAAGCGGCCTTGGCGTGCCATCACAAGAGACTTACCGGCTGACCTGCGAAGCTGCGACCAGGTGCGCCGGAACCATCGGCAGCGGCATGGGTCCGCGCAGGGCCGGGCGAAGCGGCAAGGGCTGCGCGGCGGAGCTTTCCCACTTCATCTCGCGCGCGCGCAAGCGGGGGTGCGAGACGATCAGGTGCCAGACCACGGCCTGGAAGGCCTCGGTGTGCGCCGTGATCGTATCGGGCGCGGGGCTGGGAATCACGATCGCCTCGTCCGCGACCTGCGCGGTGAAGCCGCCGTCGCGGCCCACGATGCCGAGCACGCGCGCGCCGACTTCCTTGGCCAGCTTGAGGCTATTCACCAGGTTCATGCTGATGTTCTTCTCGACCGACCCGCCGCCGACCGAGAAGACGAACAGGGCGTCCCGCTCGCCCAGGCGCGAGCCTCGGAGCCAGTTCGCATAGCAGGAGTCCCAGCCGTCGTCGTTGATGCGCGCGGTCAGCTCGGATACGTTGTCCGAGGGCGAATAGCACTCGATGCAGGCGATCTTGCGAAAGTCATTGACGGCATGACCCGCGTGGCCCGCGCCGCCGCCCACGCCGAGGAAGAAGACGCGGCCGCCCCAGCTGCGCACATCGACCAGCATGTCGACCATGCGTTCGATCCGGCCCGCTTCGAGCGTGCTCGCGATAACCGAAGTTTCCTGCAGGTAGCGCGTCGTGTAGTTGAACAAGGTGTGTATCTCCTCTGCCGCGTAAAGTTTACGAACACGCTTATCGGCAGATGAGAAGAGGTTAATCAGAGCCGATCGCAAGTTTTTTCGCCGATTCCCAAATCGGGAAACGCATGAGGGAACGATTAAGCGGCGGACGCTTCGGCGGGTGCGCCGACCTGGGCAACAGCCGACCGCCGGGCGTGGAGCACCAGCAAGACTCCGGCGCACACGCTGCCCAGGCTGGCCACTTGCGCATTGCTCATGCCGAGATAAAGCCGGGGATTGATGCGGATGAACTCGACCAGGAAGCGAGCCGCGCCGCTCAGGATCAGGTACTCGCCCGTGAGCGCGCCGGGATGAAGGAGGCGTCCGAGGGCGGGAGCGCCGCGTCGCCATAGGTACAGGGTGATGCCGAGCGCGACCAGGAACTCGTAGGCCGGCGTGGGATGGACCGGGACGTACACCGGGTCGAGCCCGCGTGGAAAGCTCATGGCCCAGGGCAGGCTGGACGGGATGCCGTAGTCGCCGTCACCCGAAAGTAGGCAGCCGATGCGGCCGATGCCGTAGCCGAGCGCGGCGGACGGCGCGCACAGGTCCAGCATCGTCAGCGGCCGCAGACGAACCCGGCGCGCCTGCCACAGCAGCGCGCCGATGCCCCCGGCCAGCCCGCCGAACCAGGCCAGGCCCGCGACGTCCCAAAGCACGGAAGGGTGCGCGAGCAGTGTGACCGGGTCTTCCAGAACGTGCCACAGCTTGGCCCCGAGCACCCCCGCGATCGTGGCGATGGCGATGATGTCGATAGCCACCGCGTCGATGCCGTAACGGCGGAAGTTGCGCCCGAGCAGCCAGGCCGCCGCCAGGGCGGCCGCGGCCAGCAAGAGGCCGAACGTAGGCTGCGCGTAGCGCCCGATGTGGATGTACGGAATCATGGTTGCCCCAAAGTATAGACGCCCGAAAACGGCGCTACAGTAAGGCATGGCCGCGACGATGCCGATTCTGTACACAGCAGCCGAAATCCAGGCCCGGGTGTCCGAGCTGGGCGCGCGCATCGCGGAGGATTTCGCGGGCGAGCCGGTGCTGCTGGTCGGCGTGCTCAAAGGCGCGGCCATCTTTCTGGCCGACCTGGCCCGCGCGATTGAGGGGCCGACCAGCTTCGACTTCGTCGCGACGGCCAGCTACGGCGAGGGCACCGTGTCCAGCGGGCAGGTCCGCCTGCTCAAGGACCTCGACGAATCGATCGAGGGCCGCAATGTCATCCTGGTCGAGGACATCCTGGACACCGGCCTGACGCTGTCCTTTCTCCATACCATGCTGCTTCGGCATCACCCGGGCCGGCTCCGGATCGCGGCGCTGCTCGATAAGCCGGAGCGCCGGCTCAAGCCGATCGAGGCGGACTACGTGGGCTTCCGCATCCCCAACCACTTCGTCGTGGGCTACGGGATGGACTACCGGGAGCGCTACCGTAACCTCCCCGACATCTGCCTGCTGCCGCCGGAGCTGCAGGGGGAGGCCCATGTATAACGACGCTGCCCCGGCACAGGCGCCGGCCCTCGACAGAGCGGAAGCCTTGCGCCTTTTCCCGACAGGAGCCGCCCTGGCCGCCGTGCTCGACCACACCCTGCTGAAGCCGGAAGCGACCGAAGCCCAGGTGCGCGCGCTGGCCCGGGAGGCCGCCGAGCACCGCTTCAGCTGCGCCATGGTCAACCCGGCGTGGGTCCCTTTGGCGGCAGAGATGCTGGCCGGCACGGGCGTGCGGGTG
>CAXTTW010000058.1:0-9619 GCA_964247255.1 uncultured Acidobacteriaceae bacterium | reverse complement strand
CGCCCACCCCCAGCTCTGCTTCGACGAGCTCTCCATGGGCATGTCCGGCGACTTCGAGGCTGCCATTGAAGAAGGCTCAACGACGATCCGTGTGGGCACAGCAATCTTCGGCGCGCGGCCTAAACCCGGCGGCACCCGCGTCCCAGGCTAACCCTGCCCAATTTGTCTCTCGATGAGCAGCCGATTCCTTCTGAGGATGCGATTCGTACAAACTAATCGCTACGCGCAAGATGCCGGAAACAGGTTTGGCTGACCAGCGTTCGAAACCAGGCCTGGAGTGGTTCGCGCTCCAGCCGTGGATGCCAAACGCTCGCGTACTGGAAAGTCGGCAGCTCAGCCGGTGCCCGTGTCATGGACAGCGTGGTGCTCTCCTGAGCCAAGCGGGCCAGGCGGAAGGGAGCCGTCAGTGTTAGATTAGAGTGCAGGAGCACCTGAAGTGCAGGCAGCAGGAAGGGCACGCGGAGGGTAATGGTTCGCCGTATCCCCAGCTCACTAAGCGCACGATCGACCAGGTTCTGTTGATTCGGTTCTGTTTCCACAGAGAGGTGTCGGCATTCTAGGTATTGCGCCATCGCGAGGGCTCGCTTGTTTGACGCGAAACGTTTGCGGGCGAGGCACACGAAACGTTCCTGAAACAGCGGCTCGACGCGGAAGCTCGGCGGGACAGATAAAGGACTGAAGACAAGGTCGACCTTGGCCGCGCTGAGATCTTCATAGGCGTGCTCCCTCCAAGTCGAGACCTCGACCGATACGCCCGGCGCTTGTTCTGCACATGCGGCGATCAGAGGAGGCAGAATAATGGTCGCCGCATAATCCGTCATCGCGATACGGACACGGCCCTTCGCCGACCCAGGTGAGAAGGCCTGTCCAGTCCAGAACTGCTCCAATCTTGGCAATAAAAGGTGCAACTCCTGCAGAAGATCGCTTGCTCGAGGTGTGAGTTCATAGTGAGCTCCCGACCGAACCAATAGGTCGTCACGCAGTGCCTCGCGTAGTCGCTCCAAAGCTCGGCTTGCAGCCGATTGCGTCAGGTGGATGCGTTGCGCCGCGCGGGTCACATTGCGCTCCTCAAGCAGCGCCTGCAATGGCAGCAGCAGGTTCATGTCGACGCCGCGTAGATGCACAGAACTCATAGCAAGCATCTTAACGATGCATGGTATTTGTAGCGGCCTACCCTCATCTATTGCTAGGGAAAGGAAGTGTGATGGCTCTTAACGACTATGTCACTCTTGGCCGATCGGGTCTGCGTATCAGCCCCTTTTGCCTCGGCGGTATGACCTTCGGCAACGATCTAGGCTGGGGCTCGGAGGTCCCCGAAGCGGAATCCGTTCTGTCTCGCTATCTTGAGGCAGGAGGCAATTTCATCGACACCGCCAACAGCTACACGCGGGGTCACTCTGAAAGAATCATCGGCGATTACTTCGCGCAGCAAAAGGGCAAGCGGGATCGTGTGGTCCTGGCGACCAAGTTTTTCTTCAACCTGTTTGCCGGTGATCCGAATGGCGGAGGCGCTGGACGCAAAGGCATCGTTGCGCAATGCGAAGAATCGCTGAGGCGCCTCCAGACCGAGTACATCGATCTCTATTACCTCCACAACTGGGACAGGTTCACCCCAGTCGATGAGACGATGCGCGCCCTGGATGATCTGGTGCGAGCGGGCAAGGTCCGGTACATCGGGTTCTCGGATGCCCCTGCCTGGAAGGTCGCGCAGGCCCAGATGTTGGCTCACTTTCGTGGCTGGGCACCACTGATCGCGCTTCAAGTGGAGTACTCACTCATGGAGCGGACCGTGGAAGGCGAGCTGATCCCAATGGCGGAAGAGCTGGGCCTTGGTGTCCTACCCTGGAGTCCTTTGAAGATGGGCGCGCTCTCAGGCAGGTACACACGGGCGAACGGGCAAAAGATGCAAGGGTATCGCGGGACCTTTGTCGGGGACCTCAGCGAGAAGCAGCTGGACATCATCGATGTTGCTCAGAAGATCGCGGCGGAGGTCGAAAGCGATGTCCCTACCGTAGCCTTGGCGTGGGTGCAGAACCGGCCGGGGGTGGCGTCCCCCGTATTGGGGGCGCGCACAGTAGAGCACCTGGATGCCAACCTAAAGGCGCTTGACCTGCGGCTGAGCCCCGAGCAGGTAGGAAGACTCGACGCTGTCTCGAAGCCGACGCTGAATTTTCCGGCTGACTTCAACACGAATTTGTCTCCGAATTTCGCGCATGCCGGAACCACAGTAAACGGCGTGGCCAGCAAACTCGTCGGAAATGTCCCCAAAAACGATTCTGAACGTTGGTGAACGCCAGCAAGGGCCGAGAAAAACGGCCCTTGCGTACTTCTCGGTAAACGCCGTTATGTCGACGGAAGCGTGGCGATCCATGGAACGGCTCTCCATCGCGGATGCTGCCGCAGCTTCCAAGGGCGGCAGCGACCCAGCCCAAGCGACTCGATTTTCGAGAAGGCCCAGTTAGGCATCGGTTTACACTCAGGCTTTCCCCCCAGGGAGCCCGCGCTTTGAGCCCACTCTACGCCGCCGTCCTCGGCGCAATCCTCCTCGTCCTGCTCGGTGTCTCCCTCGCGCAGGTGCGGGGCACGCGCACCAAGCAGGACTACCTAATCGCCGGACGCTCCCTGCCCGCCTTCGTCCTGGTCTTCACGCTTCTGTCGAGCTGGATCGGCTCGGGCTCCCTGCTGGGCGGGGCGGAGAACGCCTACAACCATGGCCTGGTCGCGCTGTGGCAGCCCGCTGGCGGCTGGGCCGGGCTGCTGCTCATCTACTTCATCGCCCCCCGCGCCCGGCGCTTCGCGCAGTACACCATTCCCGACCTGCTCGAGGCCCGCTACTCGCAAGCCGCGCGCGTGCTGGGCGTCATCGCCATCCTGTTCGCCTACACCGCCATCACCTCCTACCAGCTCATCGGCGGCGGCGACATCCTCAACCTGCTCTTCCCCGCCGCCATCACCCCGGACCTGGGCAAGTACGTCTTCGCGGCGTTCGTCATCGTCTTCACGGCGCTGGCCGGCATGAGCTCGGTGGCCTACATGGATCTCTTCATCGGCCTGCTCGCGACCGTGACGCTGCTCGTCGCGCTGCCCGTGCTCGTCCACGCCGACGGGGGCTGGGCCGCCTTCCGCTCCAGCCTGCCCCCGGCGCACTTCACCGCCTTCAGCGACCAAACCCCCACCCGCGCCGTCGAGCTCTTCCTCCCCACATGCCTGCTCATGCTCGGCAATCAGTCCATGTACCAGAAGTTCTTTTCCGCCCGCTCGGCCCGCGACGCCCGCAATGCCGTCACAGGCTGGCTGGTCGGCACGGTCATCCTCGAAACCGTCATCGTCTTGATCGCGATGCTCGGCCACTCGCTCGCCCTCAAAGCCCACGCCGCGCCCCGCGGCCGCGAGATCATCGCCTTCACCGCCCTGCACTCGATGCCCGCTTTGCTCGGCGCGCTCCTCATGGGTTCGGTGTTCGCCAAGGTCATCTCGACCGCGAACAACTACCTGTTCTCGCCCGCCACCAACCTGGTCAACGACGTCTACTCCCGCTACCTCGCTCCTAGGGCCACCGACAAGCAGGTCCTGATCGTCTCGCGGCTCACGGTGGTCCTGCTCGGCATCTGGTCGCTCTACCAGGCGCTCCATACGGGCTCCGTGCTCAAGGCCACGCTCTATGCCTACACGGTCTACTCAGCCACGCTCACCCCGGTGGTTCTGGCGGCGTTCTACTCGCGCCGGGTCAACGCGAACGGGGCCGTCTCGGCCATTGCGGCGGGCACGCTGATCACGGTCTTCTGGGATACGCCTCTGGTCCACACGCACCTGCCCGCCGCCCTCGCCGCGCGGGACGCCATCTTCCCTGCCCTGGCGGCCGCGCTCGTGTGTCTTTTCGGCGTCAGCTGGGCCACAGCGCCGCCCACCGCGGCACAGCTGGCGCGCGTCACCGCCGCGGACTGAGAGCACCTTTTCGCCGGGTCAAACATCCTAGAAAGCATGGCAACTACGACAGCAACCCCCATCGACGCAGCGGCAAGCGGAACTTTCAACCTGGGCGGCGACCTCCCCATCCACCGCATGGGTTACGGAGCCATGCGGCTCACCGGCGAAGGCGTCTGGGGCGACGCACCCGATCGCGAGGAAGCCAAGCGGGTGCTCCGGCGCGCGCTTGACCTCGGCATCAACTTCATCGATACGGCGGAAGCGTACGGGCCGCACACCAACGAGGTGCTGATTGCCGACGCCTTGCACCCCTACGGCAAAGGATTGGTCCTCGCGACCAAAGGCGGCCTGGCGCGCACAGGACCCGGAGCGTGGCCCATGGTGGGCCGCCCGGAGATCCTGCAGCAGGGCGTTGAATTGAGCTTGCGGCGGCTGAAACTGGAGCGTCTCGATCTGTGGCAGCTGCACCGCATCGACCCGAAGGTGCCGGTCGAGGAGTCGCTCGCCCCCATCGCGAAGCTGCAAAAGGAAGGCAAGATTCGCCACGTCGGCCTGTCCGAAGTGAAGCCCCATGAGATCGAGCAGGCCCGGAAGATCCTCCCGATCGTGAGTGTTCAGAACCAGTACAACATCGGAGACCGGCAGCACGAGGACACGCTCGAGTACTGCGAACAGAACAACATCGCCTTTATTCCCTGGTACCCGGTCGCCTCCGGCAAGCTGGCCAAGCGGCACGATGCCACGGTCGCGCAGCTGGCGCTGGCTTGGCTGCTCTATCGCTCGCCGGTGATGCTTCCCATTCCCGGGACATCCTCGGTCGCGCACCTTGAGGAAAACACCGCTGCCGCCAACCTGCACCTTGATGATGCCGAGTGGAGAGCTATCGAGCAGGAAGTGGAGCAGTCCAAGTAAACCGGCGCATGGCGGCTTATCCTGTGGCAAGCCGCCATGCCCGTCGCCACCCTCACCCTCCATCTCCGCATTGAGCACGCTCAGTCGCTCAAGGACCGCCGCCAGGTCGTCCGCTCGCTCAAGGACAGGCTCCGCAATGGCTTCAACGTGTCGGTCGCGGAGCTCGACGAGGCAGTTACCTGGCAAACGGCGGTCCTGGGCGTGGCGGCGCTGTCCAGCTCGCGCTCCTACCTTGAGGGCCAGCTAAGCGAGGTGGAGAAGGCCGCCGAGCGCATCGCGGGCGAGTTGAGCGCGGTCCTCACCGACAGTTGGGTCGAGTTTGTAGACTAGGAGGTGTGGAGGCCGGAGTGAGCGAAGCAGGCGCGAGGATCGAAGGTACACGGAAGCTGCTTCAGGACTTCATCGCGCCGGAGGTCGGGGCCGTTGTGGTTCGCCTCAATGCACTCGAAAAGCGCGTCGAGGAAATGCTCAAAGCCCTCGAAGACCGGACAAGCGCCAAAATCGACCGGGTCGACGATAAACTCGACCGGACCGAGGAACGCCTCACCGCGCGCGCGGATGCCTTGGAACAGCGCCTGAACACACGCATCGACAAACTGGAGATGAGGGTGGACGCCCGCTTCGACGCCGTCGACGCCCGCTTTGACGCGCTGGAGCGGACCATGAAGGAAAACCAGACCGACCTGATGCGACAGTTCTCCACCCTGATCAACTTTGCGGCTATCACCGAGCGCTTGAGCCGTCTGGAAGACAAGACACGCACGCTCGGGCCGGGGCAGGTCGTCTGACCCTTTTTGCCACCAGGCCGCAAGCACCCGCAGCCGAAAGGAATACCCATGCCGGAACAGCGCGCACGCAAATACCACCAGGACAGGGTCGCCGAAACCATCCGCGAGGAGATCGACGCCATGATCCTGGGCGACCTGTCCGACCCGCGCATCTCCTCCTCGCACGTCACGCAGGTGCTGATCAATCCGGGCGGCAAGTCGGCTGAAGTCTTTGTCCAGGTCGACGGCGGCCCGGAGGCCGAGGTCAAAACCGTCGAAGGCCTGATGGCCGCGCGCGGTTGGGTCCGGGTGGAGCTGAAGAGCCGGATGGGCAAGCGCCACGTGCCCGACTTGCAGTTCCACGCTGACCGCTCCGAGCGCATGACCGGCCGTGTAGACGAATTGCTGACGCGCAACCGCAAGCGCAACAAATACGCGCCCGAAACCCCTCCGTCCGAAGCACCTGCGCCCGAAACCCCGGGCAATGCTTGAGCGCGCATGGGCGGACCGAACCCTTTGAAGCATAGCGGCGAGCCCGGCCCGTGGTTCGGGCGCTTGTGGCGGCGCTCCACCGCCCGCGAGCTCGCCGTGCTGGTCAGCCTCACCGTCGTGCTCTTCTTTTACGGGCTTGTCCCGGTCTTCGGCGGCGCGGGCCTCGGCCTGGTCGGGGCCGACGAACCACGCTATGCCCAGGTCGCGCGAGAAATGCTCGCCCGCCACGACTACGTGACCCCCATCCTGTACGGGCGGCCCTGGCTCGAGAAGCCGGCCCTGTACTACTGGCGCGCCATGCTCTCCTTCCGCGAGTTCGGCGTCACCGACTGGGCCGCCCGCGTCCCTTCCGCCACCTTCGCCATGACCCTGGTGGTCCTCATCTTTCTCCACATGAAGCGGTTCCGTCCGGGCGGCCACCTCGACGCCGCGCTGATCACGGCATCCTGCTTCGGCATCCTCAGCTTCGCCCGCGGCGCTTCGACCGACATGCAGCTCGCCGCCCCCTTCGGCATCGCGATGCTGGGTTGGTATGCCTGGTACGAGACCGGCTCCCGGTTCTGGCTTTTCGATCTTTACTTCTTTATCGGCATCGCCACGCTCGCCAAGGGCCCGGTCGCGCCCTTCCTCGCCATCCTCATCCTCGTCGCCTTCGCGGGGCTCCGGAAGGAGTGGGGGGTGCTCCGTCGTTCGTTCTGGTGGCCCGGCGCGCTTCTCTACCTTGCCATGGTCCTGCCCTGGTTTATTGAGGTGCAGCGCCGCAACCCCAACTTCCTGCGTGTCTTTTTCCTCCAGCACAATTTGGAGCGCTTCGCCACCAACCGCTACGAGCACCAGCAGGGCTTCTGGTACTACCTGCCCGTAGTTCTGCTGTCGCTGCTGCCCTGGGCTGTGCTTTCGATCGCCGCATTCATCTCCGCCATGGGCGAGACTCGCCAGGAGTGGCAGGCCCGCCGCGCCGGCGCGTGCCCCCCCGCCCTTCGGCAGGCCGGCGACGCCTTCCCTGAGTTTCTGCTGCTCTGGGCGCTGCTGCCCATCGTCTTCTTCACCTTTTCCAGCTCCAAGCTGCCCGGCTACGTCCTCCCGTCCATCCCGCCGCTCACCATCCTCACCGGCGACTACCTCTACCGCAAGCGCGCGCGGGGCCTTTCCCCTTGGCTGCTGGGCGGTCATGCCCTGCTGGTCGGCTCGCTCACGGCTGCCGTGCTGCTTGGGCCGGGCTTCGTGGCCGACGGCGAGCACCTGCATCCCCCATTTCGGGTCGCTTTCTCGGCCGCCATGGCCGGCTGCGGCGCGGCGCTGCTCATCCTGGTTACCGTGGGCCGGTTCGGGCTGGCGCGTCTCCGGGCGGCGACGCTCGGGCCTCTTCTGGTCATGCTGTTCTTCATCTTCGGCCTGGGCCCGGTCTTCGGCTTGCCCGCCCTCCCGCGCTCCAAGGACACCATCCGCTTGCTTGACCTGGCATACTCGCCGCGGCCGCTCGCGCGCGCGCTCGAGGGCGTCGCGCTCCCCGGCAAGGAGTCCGTCGCGGTCTTCCGTGTCCGCCGCGACGTCCAGTACGGCCTCGCCTTTTACCGCGACCAGCGCCCCATCGACTATGACCGTCAGGGCATTCCCGAGGGCGAGCACATCCTGGTTTCCCGCGAGCCATTCGCCCGGGAGCTGCCAGCCCGGCTCGCCGGACGCTCCTACCAGCTGCTCACCACCGTGCCCGCGCAGGACCTGCTCGTGTACCGGGTCGCGGCACGGGGGCATTGAGACGGGCACCGGGTCAGCCACGAGGAGTATGCTGCAAGCGTGACCTCCCCCGCCCGAATCCCCACGCCGTCGATCGAAATCCTCGACCTCCGGCACTTTTCCGCGAACAGTCTCCGGCCCGTGTTGGAAGCGGAAAACCGCGTCTGGGCCGGGCGGCTCGACTGGGACTACCGGGCCTCCACCAACCTGCTGCTCCAGTACGTCGACGCGCGTGTCCTGCCCGGCTTCGTCGCGGTCGAAAACGGCCGCGTCATCGGCTACACCTTTTGCGTTTACGAGGAGCGCAAGGCCGTCGTCGGCGACCTGTTCGCGATCGAGCAGGGCGGCTACGGCCTTTCCGCCCACCAGGTCGAGCAAAAGCTGCTCGAGCACCTGCTCGACCTGCTCCAGAACTCGCCCGGCGTCGAACGGATCGAGTCTCAGCTGCTTCTGCACGCCTTTGACGCGCACGCGGCGACTTTTCGCGCTGCCGGCTTCGGGGTGTACCGGCGCATTTTCATGGAGGTTCCTCTCCAGACGACGCGCTTCACCCCGGTCGAGGCGCGCATCCGCGGGCTGTCCGCGCATGGGCTGGAGCTGCGGACCTGGCATGACAACGACTTTAACGCGGCCGGTCCGCTCATCGCCCACGCCTACGAAGGCCACCTGGACGGCACCATCAACGACCAGTACCGCTCCGTAGCCGGCTCGCTGCGCTTCCTCCACAACATCATTCGCTTCCCCGGCTGCGGCGTTTTCGACAAGGAAACCTCGCAGGTGCTGGTCCACAAGGCCACCGGCGCACTCGCCGGGCTGCTCCTGTGCTCGCGGGTGCGGGAGGACGTGGAGCACGTAACGCAGGTCTGCGTGGCCTCGCCGGCGCGCGGCTCGGGGCTGGGCGCCCTGCTTTTGGAGGTCGCGGCGGGTGCCCTCGCGCGCAAGGGCTACGCGAAGCTTTCGCTAACCGTGACCACCGGCAACGACCGCGCCGAAGCGCTATACCGCAGGCTCGGCTTCACGGAACGGCACAGCTTCAACGCGGTCGTCTGGACGCCGGAAAAGCGCAAGGGGCCGGTGCTGCAGGCTTGAAGCTCAGTGCCGGACGAGGTACATCAGCCAACTCGCCACGATCACCGATCCGACAAACCCGATCCAGCACGCCACCCCGTAGAGCACCATCGCGCGCGTGGTCGTTCGCTGCGTGATGCCGAACACCACCGAAGCCGAGGTCGCGAACAAGAGCACCGCCGTGAAGTGGGAAGGGGAAAAGCTCACTGGGCCGCTTCCTCCAGACCGCTTGCCTTGCGCCCGATCCGCAGGTTGTGCGCGTCCACCGCGGCGATCACGTTCAGCAGGCTTGCCACCAGGATGAACTTGGTTCCGTAGTCGGCCGTCGCCACCTGCACCACGTTGCGGCCCAACCCGCCTCCGAAGCCGAGCAGGTAGTACAACCCCGAGCCCAGGTCCCCGGCAAAGCCGAGCAGCGAAAGCGGGTCCGCCCCGCCGGGCAAGTAAAGGTGGCCGTTCATGGCGATCCCCAGCCACCACAGCACGGAGATAGCGAGAAACAGCAGCAGAGCGCGCACGAAGTGGCGCGTCACGAGGTGGCCCGCGCCCGGGACCAGCCAACCCAGCAGAAGGGCCAGCGAAACAGGGGCAGGATGGCGTGCATCGGGCATCGCTCCACTATAGACGAGCGGGCGGCTTGCGGAGCAGCCTATAGCCTGCGGCCGCGAGCCAAACCGGCAAAGGATACGCCGCCATGCGCTCCAGCAAGCCCAGCC
>CAXTTW010000057.1:0-9693 GCA_964247255.1 uncultured Acidobacteriaceae bacterium | reverse complement strand
ACCCGTACCCGGTCCGCGCTTACCCGTACGGCTACTACGGGCGCTACTAGCACCTTTCCCAAAACGGGCCGGCGCGCCGGCCCAATCCCGTTTCGGGAAAGGCCGCACGCGCGGCGCGCAACAACCCTTCGCGCTGCCGCGTTGGCCGGTATCATCTGCCTATGCCTCCTGTTCTGCTCGAAGCTCCTCCGGTGACCCAACCCTCGCTGCTGACGCGCCGCGCGTTCCTCGGCTCCGGCGCGGCCGCAGCGGCGGGTCTGGCCTTGTACGCGGGCGAGCACGGCCGTCACCAACTCGAGCTCGAACGGCGCACTATCCGCATCGCCCGCCTGCCTGAGGCCTTTGCCGGGTTCCGCATCGCGCAGATCTCCGATATCCACCTGGCCGAGTACACCGAGCCCGGCTTCGTCCAGGAGGCCGTCCGGCGCATTAACGCGCTCCGGCCCGATCTGGTCCTCGTCACCGGCGACTACGTCTGCATGGGGCCGATCAACCGGCGCAGCGCGGAAAAGTACATCCCCGTCGCCGCCGAGCTGCTCGGCGCGCTCCAGTGTCCGCACCGCTACGGCGTGCTCGGCAACCACGACTGGATGGTCAACGGAGACATGATCGTCGAGCACATGCGCGCCGTCGGCATCCCCATCCTGCACAACAGCAACCTGCCCATCGAACGCGGCAATGCGCGCATCTGGGTCGCGGGCATCATGGACGCGCTCAGCTGGGAGTCCGACGTGCCTGCTTCGCTGCCCAAGCACACCGCCGACAACGAACCGGTCATCCTGATGGCGCACGAGCCCGACATCCTCCCGGCCGTCGCCCAGCTCAGCCGGGTCGACCTGATGCTTTCCGGGCACACTCACGGCGGTCAGGTCCGCATACCGTTTCTGCCGCCGCTCCTGCTGCCGCCGCTTGGGCAGCGGTTTGTGGAGGGTCATTTCCGCATGGGCCGCACGCAGCTCTACGTCAACCGCGGCATCGGCGCGGTGGGCCTTCCGTTCCGGTTCCGCTGCCCTTCGGAGATCACGGAGCTCACGCTCCAGCCTGCTTAGCAGTCCGTATACTGGTGGCTGCAAAGGGCCCAAAACGACGCCATGATCCGTTTCCTCCAAAAAGACAGCCGCGCCATCAAGGCAATTTTTCTAGTCATCATCTCCGTCGCCATCGTCACCATGGTCATCACGCTGGTGCCGGGTATCTTTCAGCCCGCGATGGACTCGAACAACTACGCGACGATCCGGGGCGGCAACCCGTTCACGCGTATCTTCGGCGCTTCGACCGACATTACCAACCAGGACGTGCAGGCGACCGCGCAGCGGATGATCCAGCGCCAGGGCTGGCCCGCCGCGGCGCTGCCCTTTGTCGTCCCCCAGGCCGGGAAGGCGCTCATCCAGCAGGCGGTCATGATCAACGAGGCGAACCGGCTCGGCCTCCAGGTTTCAGACGACGCGGTTCGCAAGTTCCTGCACACCGGTCCGATCGGCGCGGCGCTGTTCCCGGGCGGCAACTACATCGGCGACCAGCGCTACGCCGAGCTCATCCAGGACAACTTCGGCATTTCGCGCGAGAAGTTCGAGGCCGAGATCAAGAAGGAGCTCGAAGAAGCCAGGCTCCGGGACCTGATCACGGGCGGGGTTGGGGTGACCGATGCCCAGGTCCGCTCGCAATACATCGACGCCGCGACCAAGATCAAGTTCACCTATGCCGTGCTGAGCGCGGACGCGATCGGTAAGACGATCAACCCCACCGATGCGCAGCTGCAGGACTTTTTCAAGTCTCACGCCGCGCTGTACGCGACCGCGATCCCGGAAACGCGCAAGCTGCGCTACCTGGTCTTCACCTCGGAGAACCTGCCCGGCGGCGTCGCGCCCGTGACGGACGCGGAGGAGCAGAGCTACTACAACGCGCATCAGGCCGACTACAAGGTCGATGAGCAGGTGCGGGTGCGTCACATCCTGGTCAAGGCGGCAACGCCCGCCGAGGACGCGGCGGCGAAGGCGAAGGCGCAGCGCATTCTCGACCAGCTGCACAAGGGCGGGGATTTCGCGGCGTTGGCCAAGCAAAACTCCGACGACCCTGGCTCCAAGACCGCGGGCGGCGAGCTCGGCTTTATCAAGCGCGGGACGACGGTTCCGCCGTTCGAGCAGGCCTCGTTCTCGCTCCAGCCAGGCCAAACCTCCGACCTGGTCAAATCGCAGTTCGGCTACCACATCATCCAGGTCGAGGAAAAACAAAACGCCCACACCCGTCCCTTCGCCGAGGTCAAGCCGCAGATCCTGGCCGCGCTGACCCAGCAAAAGGAGCAAGGCGCGCAGCAGGCCTACGCGAACCAGCTCGCGGCCGAGGCGAAGAAGACCGGCCTGCCGGCCACTGCCGCCGCGCACCACCTGCAGCTTCAGACCACGGATTACCTGGCCCAGGATGCGGTAGTACCGGGCGTCGCCGATGCGTCCAAGCTGCTCACCGCGGCCTTCGCCGCGGCCAAGGGCGCGGCTCCGCAACCCACGAGTACCGGGGACGGCTTCGCGGTCTTCCAGGTCGATGACGTCAAGGCCGCGCACGCGCCCGAGTTCGCCGCGTACCGCGACCACATTTTGTCCGACTACCGGGCCCAGCAGACGCCCATCCTACTGGAGCAGAAGACCACGCAACTGGCCGATAAGGCGCGCTCGCTCAACGACCTGGCGAAGGCCGCCGCCGAGCTCGGCGCGACCGTGAAGACGAGCGACCTGGTCGGACGGCAAGCGCAGGTGCCCGACCTGGGGGCGCTCGCGACCACCGCACCCCAGCTGTTTTCGCTCAAGCCCGGCCAGCTGAGCGGCCCCATTCGCGGAACCGCCACCGGAGCGGTCGCCCGCATTGACGACCGGCAGGAGCCGGCACCGGCGGAGATCGCTCAGAACCTGCCCCGGGCGAAGGAAGCATTTCTCGACCAGAGCCGCGAGGAGGCCTTTGCGGTCTTTGTATCGAACCTGACCGAACAGTATCAGAAGCAGGGCCGCGTGGCGGTGAGCAAACAAGCTTCCTCAGTCCCCTCTCTCCCCGGGCAGCCCGGCGACTGAGGCGGGTGCTGCGAAAGCGACCGTTGCTCGTGCACGCCGACTCGGCGTGAATCAGAGGTGTTGCTGACTTATCGGCGAAGTTCATCTAGCGAGATGCGCTTACCATCGAAGCTCCAATTGGCTTCATGGATTTCACGGATTAGCACATACACCGAAACAGCACCAGCGGCATGCTTTTGGACAGCGGCTGTCATTCGCTGGATCGAACACTCCTTGCCCGCTCGATCCAGACCGCCTTCCATCACATTAACTTCAACGGTTACCTTTGAAGTCGCAACCGCCTTTCCACCGGCGAACTGTGTGCTTCGCCGATATTCGCGCGCATAAATCCATACGGTATCCCTTACAAATTCTGTGTTGGCCAGCTTTTCGCATAGAAGACCCGCGGTCGTCATCTCCTCGGCAAGTGACTCGAGGGAACCGTCGTTGAAGGTATTCGAGGGATAGCTGAGAAAGATCAATGGCATACGGTCCTTTCATTTCCAAAAACCATCGCAAGCAGCGACGCGAGATGAGTTTCAATCTTAAAGAAGCCGTTCAGGAGTCGATGGTCACCATCTCTTCCTGACGAGTCGCAAGAAACCTGGACTTTCTCAGATACCTTGTCCGCCCGAAACTTCGATTCGCTGAGCATTGATCCAGCGATTCGCAGGAGCGAGCAGGCCGGCAATCATCGGCCCGATGTCATCCGGCTGCCCGACGCGGCCGAGAGCCGTCATGTCCGCGAAAAATTTGTTGAACGCCGGGGTATCGCGGACAGCGCCGCCGAAGAAGTCAGTCTCGATTGCGCCCGGCGCGACGGTATTTACCGTAATGCCGCGCGAGCCGAGTTCCTTGGCCATATACACGGTGAGAGTTTCGACCGCGCCTTTGACAGCAGCGTACACCGACCATCCTGGGGCGGAGATCCGCGTGAGTCCTGTGGAGAGATTCACGATACGTCCGCCGTCGGCCATAAGTGGAAGCATTGCCTTGGTCAAGAAGAAAACGCCCTTGAAGTGTACGTTGACCAGCTTGTCGAACTGGTCTTCGGTCGTGTCTTGCAGCAGGGCATAGTCGCCATGACCTGCATTGTTGACGAGGTGGTCGAAAGTCTCGCGGCTCCATATAGTGTGCAGAGCAGCCTTCACATCTTCGGCGAATGCGGCGAAGGAGGAGGTATCGGCGGCGTCGAGACGAAGCGAAACGGCCTTTCGTCCCATTGCCTGTATTTCCGCGATGACTTTCGTGGCATCGGCTTCTCTTGATTGGTAGGTAAGGATGATGTCGTTGCCCAGGCTAGCCGCACTGAGAGCTGTGCTGCGGCCCAGTCCGCGACTTCCGCCGGTAATCAATGTAATCGTATTCACTCTTTGTTCCTCCGCGTGAACCCAATATCTCATTCGCCGCGGGTCAGCCGCTTGCCGAAAAGTTCACTAAACTTGCCTAAAACTCCGCATTTAAGGACACTTGTAAAAGAAAGGCAAGGATGATGACGCTCTTGGAAGCCGTTCAACGCCATGCCGATGGGCGAAAGATGAAGACGGGCGTGACCGACACCGCGATCCCGGGTGTATTCATCGTGCGGGCGGAAGAGCCGAGCGGCCTCACGCACTCTATCTACAAGCCGCTTGCCTGCCTTGTCTTGCAAGGCGGAAAGACGGTCACAATGGGGAGCCGGGCATTCCACTTCGCCTCCGGCGACTCACTGATTGTGGCCTCCGAAACGCCCACCGTCAGTCAGATTACCCGCGCCTCGCGTCAAAAGCCCTATCTGGCTATCATCCTTGAACTGGAAGCTTCGATTGTGACAGAGCTGAGTCCCAGCATGGAAGGCATAGCGAATGGAGAACGTTCGATCGTCCAGGTCGACTCGACGGATGCGGAGGTGATGGACACGGTGATGAGAATCGTGCAGCTCCTGCAACGTCCTGCTTCCGCTTCTCTCCTGCTGCCGAACTATCGACGCGAACTGCACTACTGGTTGCTGCTCGGCAGGCATGGGTTTGCGGTCAAACGCTATGCCGCTCCCGCTGAAAACGGAATAGGCATAGGTCGGTCGCTCGCCATTCTCCGCAGTCAATTCGCGGAGCCTCTTTCCATCCGAGATCTGGCAAGCGCGGCAGGCATGAGCTCTTCTGCCTTTTACGAACGTTTCCGTGAAGCTACCGCTTCGACACCTTTGCAATTCCAAAAGCAACTCCGCTTGATCGAGGCGAGACGTTTGATGCTGGCCGAAGGCTGGAATGTAAGCGGCGCTGCCTTTCAAGTCGGTTACGAGAGCGTCAGTCAGTTCACTCGCGAGTACAGACGTATGTTCGCCGCTCCACCGGCAAAAGACATCAAAGCTGCAAGGGTCGAGCTATCCCTCTCTCCCATGCACGCCACAGCCTAATCAGAGGAACGGTCAACGCTCTCGGCGAATCCGACTCCGGGATGCTGTCACACGGTGTCAGACATGCGAAGTTGCAAAGCGGATCCGAGCTCTTGAGCATCCCGCCCCGCCCTTGCCAGCCCCAGTACCGTGCGCGCCACCAGGTCAGCGTCATGCCGGAGCACGTCTCCCTCCGCCGCGAACGCCCCGGGGATGCACCGGATGCCCATCGCCTCGATCCGATCGACGTCGGCCGCGATGACTTCAGCGCCCTCGGCCGCATAGCGCTCGCGCAGTGCGTCGGAAACCGGCGCGGTGTTCACGAGCGCGTAGTCCAGAAACGGCGCGCTGGCGTGCGCGTACATTCGCTCGATGTGCTGCGAGGCTGACAGGTGCAGGCTTTCGTTGCCCTGGGTCATCAGGTTGCACACGTACACCCGCACGGCGCGCGCCCGGACCAGGGCCTCTGGGATGCCCTCAACCAGCAGGTTGGTGATCACGCTGGTGTACAGCGACCCCGGCCCCAGCATGATCAGGTCCGCTGAAGCGAGGGCGGCGAGCGTTTCCGGCAGGGGCGCGACCCGAGCCGGTTCGAGCGCCTCGCCGGGGCCGCGGGTGCGCGCCGCTTCCAGCACCAGCTCGACGATGCGGGCGCGGCTGCCGGTAATCTCCGTTTCGCCGCGCACCAGCTCGCCCGTGTCCATGCGCGCCGCCAGGGTCACGTTGGTGTTGGTCGCCGGGTAGATGCGCCCGCGCGTCGCGAGCACTTCGCCGGCCAGCTTAATGGCCTGTGCAAAGTCCCCGGTCATCTCCTGCAGGGCGGCGACGAACAGGTTGCCGAACGCATGGCCTTCAAGCTCGCCCCCCGAGCGGAACCGGTGCCGAAACAGGCGGGACAGCAGCTGCTCGTCCTCGCTGAGGGCGACCATGCAGTTGCGTAGGTCGCCGGGAGGCAGCATGCCGAAGTCCTTGCGCAGGCGCCCGGAGGAGCCGCCGTCGTCGGTCACGGTCACCACCGCGGTCAGCTCGCCGATCGCGCCACCCTGCGAGGCCGGCGCGGTAAAGTGCTTGAGGCCCCGCAGCAGCGTCGAAAGGCCCGTGCCGCCGCCGATCGCGACCACCCGCAAAGGGGCCGTGTCCCTCGCCGCGGCCAACGCGTTAGATCGCTTCCGGGTACAGCAGTTCGGTAAAGCGCGGGTCGTCGGCCATCTGGCGGAAATCCGCGTCGCTCCGGGCGGTGATGCGGTTAAAGGGCCGCAGCTCGATCGCCCGCTGGAGGTGGTGGAGACAGCCCTCGGCGTGGCCGGTCATGCCGTGCAGGGTGGCCAGGCCATAATGCGCGTAGTCCGCGTTCTCGTCCTGCTCCACGATCGCGGTCAGGTGGTCGCGGGCTTCCTCGTAGTCGTTGTTGCCGATGCACACCATCGCGTAGTCGTACTGCTCGATAGGGCTGTGGAACTCGAGCCGGCGTTCCCGCTCTTCGAGCTGCCGCTCGCAAGCCTGCTGGTGTACCCGCGCGCGCTCCCGCACTTCCGGCGGCGCTTGCCCATCGATGCGGCGAAAGCCGTCGAGCGCTTCGGAAAAGTTGCCCATCTGCATCTCCTGCACGGCGGTGCCGTACAGCTCCAGGGCTTCGGTCTGCGCGTTGGTGTGAAAGGGGTGAATCTTGGCGGCGAGTGTTTTCGGTTGGGTCAGGGTCTTGGCCATGCAGCCAGTCTCTCCGGAACGGTTACGGGCGGCCACGCGCGCGCGGCATCTTTCCACGCGGTCGAGTCACTCAGTTGCTCCGTTTTATACCGGCGTGCGCCCGCTCAGGTCAAATTACCTTCGGTTCCCGTACAAGGCCGGATTGAGCTCCGGATCGTTGTACATCTTGAGCTGCCGGTATACTTTGAAGCCGCGCTCACCGGCGAGCACGCCCGCCCACAAACGGTCCAGTGCCGCCGACAAGTCCTGGCGCTGTTCCCCGAGCACCAGGAGCCGGGCCCCGTTGCGTTCCGCATGGCCCGCGGGCGCGCTTGGGCGGTCCATCTCCTCACGGGTGTGGAACAGCTTAAGCGCCAGGATAGACAAACGGTCCACCATCAGGCCCGGACTCTCCGAGTGCGGCTCCGCCCCGGGCCGGGGCAGGCCCAGCGGCGCGAGCGCGTTCAAAAGGATCCGGTCGATCTCTTCGGCCAGGTCGTTGCGGCGCTGGTTGACCCGGTCGATTGCCCGCTTGGCCGCGGCGATCTCCGCATCCTCGGCTTCGGTCGCGCGCGCCCGGTCCTCCAGGTGCCACAGCTCGAAGTTGGCCCGGTGCTGGGCCAACACGGCCTTCGCCGGCGCATCTTCGCCCAAGGGCCCGGCCATCTCGTACGTCGCATGCTGGTGCCAAAGCCGCGTCGCGTGGTCATGAAGCGTCGGGATGGGCGGCAGGGGCGGAGGTGTCATCAGGGCGGCGTCCCACGTAGAATAAGGCGGCCCCGCTGTCGAGGCCAAGCCCATACCGGAAGAGGACCGCAGTGCCCGTCGAATCCGCAGCCCCGCACCGCCGCTGGAACCCTTTGCGCCGCTCCTGGGTTCTTGTGTCCCCGCAGCGCACCGAACGGCCCTGGCAGGGCGAGGTAGGCGCGGCCGGAGCCTTCTCCGGCGTCCACTATGACCCCAAGTGCTACCTGTGCCCCGGGAACGCCCGCGCGGGCGGCGCACACACTCCGGCCTACGAGCATGTGTACGCCTTCGACAACGACTATCCGGCGATCCTGCCCTCCGCGCCGGAGATCGGTTCGGAAATCGGCCCGGGCAAGCTCCTGCTGCGCGCCGAAGCCGAGTACGGACGCTGCCGCGTGCTCTGCTTTCACCCCGACCACTCGCTGACCCTGCCCCGCATGGACCAGGCCGACGTGGAGCGGGTCGTGGAGGCCTGGGTTCGCGAGGAGACCGCTCTGCGCGCCGACCCGTCGATCCGCTATGTACAGATTTTCGAGAACCGCGGGGCCATGATGGGCGCGAGCAACCCGCACCCGCACTGTCAGATTTGGGCAACCGCGCACGTGCCAGATGAGCCGGCCGCAGAGGCCGCCGCCCAGGCCGAGTACTTCAGCGAGCACGGGCGGCCGCTCCTGGCCGACTACGCCGCCCTTGAAGCACGCGAGCGGGTCCGAATGCTTTGCGAGAACGAGCACTTCCTGGCCGTCGTTCCCTGGTGGGCCGTGTGGCCGTTTGAGGCGCTGGTGTTGCCGCGCGCCCCGGTCGGGAGCTTGCCGGAGTTCACCGACGGGCAGCGCGCCGGGCTCGCGGACATCCTGCGGCAGGTGACCACGCGCTATGACAACCTGTTCGAGACGAGCTTTCCGTACACGATGGGCTTCCACGGCGCGCCGTCGGACGGGGCGGGACATGAGGGCTTTGTGTGGCACGCCCACTTTTACCCTCCGCTGCTGCGCTCGGCCACGGTGAAGAAGTTTATGGTCGGGTTTGAGATGCTGGGTATGCCCCAGCGCGACATCACCGCGGAATCAGCCGCTGCGCGGCTGCGCGCGGTCTCCGCGACGCACTTCACGCTCACGAAATCTCCTGAATAGCCGATACGATGAACAAACGCCGCACCCCGAATACCATGCGAACGACCCTGACCCTAGCCCTTGCGCTACTCGCCGCCGCGCCCGCCGCCCACGCGGTCTTCGAGCCCGTGACCTGCCGCAACTCCTTTACCCCGGAGCAGGAGATCACCGAGGGCCAAAAAGCCGCCGCGCAGGTTTACCGGCAGCAGCCGATCCTCCCGGAGAACGACCCCATCACGCGCTATGTGCAGAACCTGGGTGCGCGGCTGGTGGGCTTCGCCCCGCTCGCCCCGGGCGTATCGAAGCAGTGGCCGTTCAGCTTTCACGTGGTCGCGAGCGAGGAGATCAATGCGTTCGCGCTTCCGGGCGGGTCCATCTTCGTCAATCTGGCGACCGTGCAGGCCGCCGACACCGAGGCGCAGCTGGCGGGCGTCATGGCGCACGAGATCTCGCACGTGGTCATGCGCCACTCCACCTGCAACCTGGGCCGCCAGCAGACCAAGAGCCTCCTGTACGGGCTCGGCGCGGTCGGCTCGGCAATCCTGCTGGGCAACGGGGCCGCGGGCCAGCTGGCGCAGCAAGGCATCGGCTTCGGACAGAACCTCGATTTCCTCCACATGTCGCGCGGCGACGAGTCGCAGGCCGACCTGCTCGGTACCAACATCCTGTACAACGCCGGGTACGACCCGCGCGGGCTCCCGCAATTTTTTGAAACACTGCAGGCCAAGTATGGCGG
>CAXTTW010000056.1:0-9767 GCA_964247255.1 uncultured Acidobacteriaceae bacterium | reverse complement strand
GTCGTAGCACCGGTTCAAGAAGACGCCCCGGTCGTAAAGCATGGTCCCCATCGCCCCGTCCGCCAGCACGGGTCCTTCCCCCAGCAACGCTTGCAACCGGTTCGCCATGGTTCAAGGTTACAGGGGCGGGGTGGAGGACCTGGTAGCGATGATCACCTGCTTTGCCCCCTGGAAGAGGTATTGGCTTACTCGCCGGTGTGGCTTATCGTGGAGCCATGACGAACGCGCAGCTCTATATCGCTTTCGCGATTCCATCCGTGCTGGCGCTGCTTGGCGTATTGACCTCCCTGATCACGTTCTTCGTTACCAACAGCGGCTTCAACAAGCGCCTGGACGATTTTCGCGCGGACATGAAGGAAGGCTTTGCCAGGATGGAGCGCCGTTTCGAGCAGATTGAAATTACCCAGCAGGCCATGCGTCAAGATCTGGCGGACATCAAGATCGAGCTGCGCGGGCACGACGTGGAGATCGCCAACCTGAAGGAGCGGGTGAAGTAGACGCTGCCCTCATCTCGTAAACCGCTTCTCTCGCCGCCGGCCCGGACTCGCCCGCAAGCCGTATTTGTGTCGTGCATGTGCTTAGGCTCGCTCAATCGGAGCCGAGGTCTTCTAAGAAGCGAGTGTTTTCCTTGACTTCGTCCGCCTCCGCTTGAAGTCGTTCGACGATGACGGCTCGCAATGTGCACCATACGTCCGGTACTTCCCGAGTAGACAAAAAACTTCCGTGCCGCACACACCCGTGCGGTTCCACTTCCACCGCCGGTAAATAAGGAAGCTTGAGCTTCCGAAGCACGAGTCCGTATAAGTCACCGACAGTCGATATTTGAGCGCATTCCGCATCCGGCAGGTCGATGGCAAAGCGCCGCTCGGTCTTCAAAATGGATTCGACTGTGTCCAGTCCCCTCCTGTCTTGTCCTCCCCTTGCTACACTAAGGCGTCCCCGGCGCGCGCGCCCGTACCGCCCCCGGCAGGACCCGAGGTCGCCTTTTGCGTTTGTTGAACCTGCGTTTCCGCCGCACCCTCACCGCTTTCGCCGCTGTCGCCTTCGTGGTTCTGGGCTTGTCCGCGTGCGGCAAGAACTACTACTTTTCCGGCCGCAACCTGCCGCCGTCCGGCATCCTCAACCGTGTCCTGATCGCCGCGCAAATCGGCGCGACCGGCCAAGTGTCCATCGTCGATGCTTTGTATGACGTGCGTCACAACTACAACAACACCGTCCCGTTCATCCCGGTGAGCGGCTACAGCGGCACGGCCTTGCCGGTGTCGATCCAGAACATGCCCGCGCAGCAGGTGGGGCTCATTTTCGCGAGTTCAAACGGCCAGCTCAGCGCCGTCAACTACCAGGCGGAAACGGCCGCGACCCTGCTCGCGCCGGGCAGCCCCGGCCAGATCCCGTCTTCCATCTTCGCCAACCAGACTGAGCAGTACATCATCGCGGCGCTCCAGCAGCAGCACTACCTGCAGATGTACGACGTGTCCGCCACGCCCAACTCGTTCCTGCTCAACCTGCCGAACGCCTACCGGGTGGCCATCAACCCGGCCGGCACGGTGGCGCTCGCGTTTCTCGAGAACTCCGACCTGGTGTACAGCGTCGTCCACCTCACCGCCGCCCAGCAGACCGCGGCGATCAACAAGCCGACCACCTTCCAAATCACGCTCGCCGACGGCAGCTTGAGCCAGCCATCGGAGGACTGCGAGCCGCAGAACCTGCCGCAGTACTGCGTTTTCCCGGTCAGCGCCGGCACGGCCCGGTTCGACCGGCCCATCCGCGCGGTCTTCTCGCCCGACGGCGCTTCGGCCTACGTCATCGACTGCGGGCCGGAGTGCGGCGGCGCGACCGCCGGCGTGACCCAGATCCCGCTCGGCGCGAACGCCCTGAACGCGGGCGCGCAAGGCCCGGCCGGCGTCGCGCTCACGGCGGCCCGCTTCATCCCCGTCCCGGGCGGCGCGACCGATGCGCTGTTCAACGGCAACACGTTGTACGTCGCCGGCCAGCAGCAGCTGCCCGACGGGTTGTTTACCGGGGAGCTTTCGGTGGTCGATGCCTCCTCCGGCTCGGTCTCGGCACCCACGCCCATCTCCGACGGCACCCACCAGCGCATGGTTCTGGCCGACGACAACACGCTCTGGATCGGCTCCAACAACTGCCAGGGCGGCGAGCGCTACCGCCAGGCGCAGGCCGGGCAAAGCACCCCCTACGGCTGCATGTCGGTGGTCGATACCGGTACCAACCAGCTGCGGCAGGTCCTATCGTTCAAGGGCGACGGCACGGGTATCGCCGCGGTGACCGGTCTGCACAAGGTGTACACGACCGAGGGCGGCCAGGTCTACATCTATGGCACCAAGAGCCTGAACGCGCTCGACAACTCCAACGTGACCGTCCAGGGCACGGCCGTGGACGTGGCCTACATGGACGCCCCGGACAACTCCGACAACACCTGGTACTGAACGAGGGCGTCGAGGAAGCCGTCACCTTTTACGCTTCCAGCGCGCGGAGCCTGCGGCTTCATGCCTGGCGTACCTGTTTCTCGTAAGCGTCGCTGCCTAAACGACGCCGTTTAGGGAATTTCCGATCAGGTACGAAAGCAGGGCTGCGCTGAGAAACGGCGCGACAAAGCGCCTGCTTTGGCTGTGAATCGTAGAAGAGCGCATCTTTCAGAGCAAGCGCCGCCGCCGCGCTCAGCTTGATCCTTGGTTCGGGTTTTCTTAAACCTCCGGCTTGGAGGCGGGAGGCGGCTTGACCGCGTCAGCCGGTCGCGCGACCATGGCAGCACCATGCCGGAAACCATCGCACCGCCCTTTACCGACCTTGCCTTAGCCGCTCGCAAGGTACAGCTCGCCGAAGACTTGTGGAACACGCGCGACCCGCAGCGCGTCGCCGCCGCGTACACCGAAGACTCCGAGTGGCGCAACCGGGCGGAGTTTCTGCATGGGCGCGAGGAGATCCACGCTTTTCTCACCCGCAAATGGCAGCGTGAGCTCGACTACCGGCTGCGCAAGGAGCTCTGGTGCTTCGGCGGCGACCGCATCGCCGTGCGCTTCGAGTACGAGTGGCACGACGATTCCGGAAGCTGGTTCCGCTCGCACGGCAATGAAATGTGGGAGTTCGCGCCGAGCGGCCTGATGCGGCGCCGGGAAGCGAGCATCAACGACCAGCCAATCCGGGAAAGCGAGCGCAAGCTGCGCTGAGCCGGCAGGTGTACGAGAGAGCGACGCCCCCTCGTACCCTTCTCCTCTACTGCCCGAAGACCTGCAGTTCCCCGACCGAAATGAAGTACGCCGAGCCACCCGGCTGGCCGTCGATGCGGATCGCGTCGCCGGTCACGGCAGGGAAGGTGATCGTGTACGACTCGAAGTTCACGTTGTCGTTGGGCGGGTAGACGGGGTTCGAGGATTGGTTCGGCACATTCATCCAGGTCCCGTTCTGCCGCACCTGCACGGTGAGCGTGTTGAACCAGCCGCCGTCGAAGAAGTTCTTACCTTCCTGGAAGACGACTTTGGTGAAGGTTTGCGGGGCCGCGTAGCTATAGCCGATCCAGGCGTCGGTGGACGCGCCGCCACCGTTCCAGCTGTCCCACTGCCGTTGGGAGTCGGTGGTACCCACGGCCGGCAGGTCGCCGTCACGGATCACTTCCAGGTTGTGGTTGCCCCCGCCGAGCGCATTGGGCACGCTCGCCAGAATAGTGCCGGTTTGTGTCAGGTTCGGGACTGGAGCGGGGTTGATGGTGAAGGTGAGCGGCCCGGCCGTCCCGCCCGTGCTGGAGTTGACGGTGATCTGCACGCTGCCCGCGACGGCGAGGTTCGCGGCGGGAACCAGAGCCGTGACGGAGCTGGCGCTCGCATAGGTGGTCGTCAGCGGGTTGCCGTTCCACTGCACCACCGAGGAGCTGTCGAAGCCGGTCCCGGTGACGGTGAGGTGGACAGGCGGGTCGCCGGCCGTCGCGCTCGCGGGTGAAAGCGCGCCCAGGCTGGAGGAGGCCGCGGCGGGCCCATAAACCGAGAGCTCGCCGACGGAGGTGAAGAACGCCGAGCCGCCAGGCGCGCCGTCGATGCGGATGCCATCTCCGGAAACGGGCGGGAAGGTAACGGTGTAGGTTTCGAAGCTGACGCCGTCATTGGGCGGGTAAGCGGGGCTGACCGTCTGCGAGGAGACGTTGACCCACGCCCCGTTTTGCCGGACCTGCACGTTGAGGTTGTTGAACCAGCCGCCGTCCCCGAAGTTGATGCCCTCCTGGAACACGACCTTGGCGAAGGTTTGAGGCGCGCTATAGCCGTAGCCGATCCAATCCTCCTCCGCCGCAGCACCGCCGGAGTAGGTATCGTACTGGCGCGAGGAGTCGTTCGAGCCCTGGGGCGGCGTGTCGCCGTCGCGGATGATCTCGGGGTTGTGATTGCCGCCGCCGGTGGGCGCGAGGATTCGCGCCAGGATGGTGCCGGTCTGCGTCAGATTGGGCGCGGGTGCCTGTTTCACGGTGAAAGGAACGCCCGAGGTTCCGGTGATCGCGGAAGTGCCGACGCACAGGGTGGCGGTACCCGCGGAGGCGAGGTCGGCGGCTGGAATCGTGGCCGTCAGCTGCGTCGCGCTCACGAATGTCGTGGGCAGGGCCGCGCCGTTCCACTGGACGACCGAAGCCGAGGTGAAGTTAGCCCCCGTGACGGCGATTCGGACTGGCGGGTCGCCGGCAAAGGCGCTGGAGGGGCTGGCCGCGCTGATGGTCGCCGCCGCGCCGCCGCCTGACGGGCCGAAGACCTCGAGCTCCCCGACGGAGGTGAAGTAGGCGGCCCCGCCCGGCGCGCCGTCGATGCGGATCGCGTCGCCGGTGATAGGGGTGAAGTTCAGGGTGAAGGTTTCGAAGTTGACCCGGTTGTTGCCCGGGTATGAGGGGGTCGTGGTCTGGTTTTGTACGTTGACCCACGCCCCGTTCTGCCGCACCTGCACATTGGGCCCGGAGGCGAAGAAGCCGCCGTCTACGAAGTTGATGCCTTCCTGAAAGACGACCTTGGCGAAGGTCTGCGGCGCGGTGTACTGGTAGCCGATCCAATCTTCCGTTGCCGGGTTGCCGCCCGAGAAGGTGTCGTACTGGCGGCGGGTGTCCACGGTGCCGACCGGCGGCAGGTCGCCGTCGCGGATGACTTCCAGATTTTTACTTCCCATCCCCGTCGGCGCGGTGATTCGCGCGATGATCGTGCCGGTCTGCGTCAGAAGGGGCGCGGGTGCCTGCACGACGCTCAGATTGAGCGCGGCCGAGGTACCGCCGCCGGGCGCGGGCGTCGCGACGCTAAGCGGCACCGAACCCACATTGAGCATGGCGCTTGCCGGAACGAGGCCGGTGATCTGCGTCGAGCTCACGTAGCTGGTCGGGATGCGGGTGCCGTTGAGCAGCACCTGCGAGTCGGTCGTGAAGCCCGTGCCGGTGACGGTGACGGGCGTGGGCGAGCTGCCGTTGGGCACGCTGGACGGGCTGAGCGACGAGGCTACGGGGACCGGGCTGTTGGCTGCGGCGGGGCCCAGATGGACGGTGGCCGCGACCGAAGGCACGCCGTTGTTGAGGATGAACAGCATGTAAAAGCCCGGCGGCATGGTCGGGTCGTTGGGCGAGGTGATGGTGATGCCGCCTGTGCCGCGCGTGATCGCGGTCGAGCTCGAGAACGCCTGGCTCATGCTAAAGGTGTGGGTGGTCGACGGCATGCGGACCCAGGAAACCTGGGTAATGTTGGCCGCGTCCGGCGTGCCCACGAACAGGCTTTGGCCGTTGCCGACGCTGGCCGGGGCGGAGGTGATGGTCGGGCGCGGCCCGGCGAACAGGTAGGGCGGCGAGAAGAACTCGCTTTGGGTGTAGCTGTTGCCGCCGGTTGAAAACACGCGGCCGTCCGGCATCAGCATGGAGATGGAGTGGTACAGGCGGGGCACTGCCGCGTTGGCCAGCGTGGTCCAGTTGCCGGTGGCCGGGTCCCACTCCTCAGCCGCCATGATGGCCAGGTTGGGGTCCGGATTCGAGAAGCCTGGGCCGCCGGTGCCGCCGGTAACCAGGACCTTGCCGTCGGGCAGCATGACGGCGTTGAGCTGGCGCCGGGCGTATGCCAGGTTGTTGGTGCTCTTCCAGGCGGGCGAGGCCTGGGTCAGATCGATGGTTTCGGCGGTGTTGGTCGCGGGGTCCCCCCCGCCGACGACCAGGATCTTGCCCGGCTGGTACATCACCATGGCGTCGTAGTCACGGACGCCTTGAAAGATATGATCGCCGACCACGGACCAGGCACCGGTGCCCGAGGTATCCAGGTAGCGCGTGGTGATGCTGGGGCCGGAGTTGAAGACCTTGCCGTTGGGCGCGAGCGACAGGGTGGGGTAGAGCCCCAGCGCGAGCTGGGCGTTCGACAGGCTGCGCCAGTTGCCGGTGGCGCTCTGCCACACCTGGGGCAGCGTGTCCTCGCCCACCGTCAAATCAATGTCCCCGGCAACCACGAGCACGTCACCGTTCGGCATCACCTGCTCGGAAGGGTACCAGCGGCCGGCGTTCATATCCGGCTGCCGGGTCCAGGTGTTCAGGTTGGGGTCGTAGATGACTGCGGCGGGCAGGCCCACGTTATTGGAGATGTGTCCGCCGGCAACGAACAACCGCCCGTCCGGCAGGATGCTTTGCCCGGCGCAAAAGATGTCGTAGCCCGGCGCGGCCAGGGGGGTCACGGTGCCGGTGGCCGGGTCGAGCTGGCGAGGATCGTTGCCGCTGACCCCTCCGTCGCCCGGCCACATAATGAGCTTGCCGTTCGGCATCATGCTCATGTGTACGGGAAAGTACGGGAGGTCCGGGCCCATCTGCCACTGTCCGTTGGTGGACTGCTGCGCCGGGGAAGGCAGGGGCAGGGCGAAAAAGGCGAGGGCGAGCGTGGCGAAGAGGCGGTTGCGCATGGGTGTACCTGTCTCGGAAAGGGATATCGCGAGGAGAAAGCTACTTGACCGGGGTCAGAAGGACGATGTGGCGGGGCAGTTCCCGCTCTTCCACGTGGCTGGTGGCGACCATGGTGCCCATGGCGTGCATGGGCGGGGCGTCCGCGGTGCTGATGCCGATCGCCAGGATGACCCCCTGCTTATTGATCGAGAGCGCGTCGACCAGGATGAGGGTGGGGTCGGTCGAAAGGCTATTCAGGTCCACCATGCCGGTGTCCGCGGACCAGAGAAAGGCTCGGTTTCCCGAGCTCGAATCCCCGGTGCCGACGACCAGGCCCTTGTCGTCGATATCCCGCGCCCGGCTGCTCGTGCCGCCAGCAAGCACGCCGAGGTCCCGCGCGTTGGTGCTGCCGGCCGGCCAGAGCACGGCATGCATGTGGGTCCCGAAGGCCTGCACATCGGTCGCCGAGCCCACAACATCGCCCGCGCTGTTGATGCTCTCGGCCCGGCTGCTGGTGAAGCCGGAAAGCGTGTCGAGCGGGATGATGCCGCCCTTTTTCGCCCAGCGCACGGCGGTGGTGTCGCCGTCGCCGGCGTTGCCCGCGATGTCGCCCCCGTTGTTGATGGCGACCGCCTTGGCGGCGGCGCCGCTGCTCAGGCCGGGCAGCTGGGTCGGGACGCCCAGGCGGGTCCACCACATGGCCCGCACCCCGTTGGCGCCGCTGGAAAAGCCGACTGTTTCGCCCTGGTCGTTGATGCCGTAGGCCGCGCCGGAGGAGTCGCCCGGAAGGAGAGGCAGCGAAAGAAAGCTGATGCGCCCGACCGAGCGGAATGGCAGCATGCTCGTCGCGCTGTTCACGGTGCCCACGGTCTCGCCGCTGTCATTGATGCCATAGGAGGTGCTTGAGTCGGCGTTGAGCGTATCCAGGAACGAATCGAACGAAGTCGAGGACAGGAGGAAAGCCGACAGGACCTGTTTGGCCTTGCCGCCCCGGTACGCGCCGACAACCTGATTTTGCGAGTTGACCCGGCGCACCACGGTACTGGACCCGGCGTTGTCGATCACGCCCAGGGTCGAAGGGGAGTACGTGGGAGCGACCTTCCCTGCGGCGTAAGCCGGGCTCGCGAGAAAGGTTCCAATGGCGAGCAGGAGCAGGGGAAAACGAGTGGAGCGGGTAGAAGCAGTCACGGCTATCACCAACCTGAGGAGAAGTGGAACAGAGAAAGCGAAGAAGCTTCCGTTTTCGGGGTTAAATCAGGGCTTCTTGTATCGATCACGCTATCAAAGTCACGGCCAAATGGCGAAGGGTCAATCAAGAAATGTTGAAGTGGGGTCGCAGCGCGGTCCGGTAACCGAGGTAGTACACCTCCGTGGTCGGGCTAGATGGAGGAGAGCGTAAGTTGATTACTGCCGGGGCAGAAGTGGATCCGTCGCTGTCAGCCAAGTGCCTGCGGCTGAAACATATGGATGAATCAGGCTGCCGGCAAGGCAGCGAGACAGGAAAGCGGCCGACATGCGCCGTATGTTAAGCGAAGAGTAACAACGGCGAAAGTTCATAGCGTATGGGTAACTTAGACAAGATGACCGGGGTAATTCGTGGAACGTTTGGGAGGATGGAGGAATGGTGCGCCCGGAAGGATTCGAACCTCCGGCCTATTGGTTCGTAGCCAATTGCTCTATCCAGCTGAGCTACGGGCGCACACGTGGCTCGCGGGGCACACACGCGGCCTAAAGAAAGAATAGCAAGCCGGGGCCAGGGTGTCCAGACGTGGATTCCGCGCGTTCAGCCGGCGGCGGGTGCCGGTTGGGGTGGCAGCAGCGAAACCTCCTCGACGACGTCCAGACCTGTGCGTCGCAGCAGCTGCCGCACGGTGGTCCGGCTCATGTGCGAGGCGTCGAACTCGATGCGGACCTGCCGGGCCTGCTCGTCGAGCCGGATGGAGCGAATGCCGTACACCTCGGAAAGCCGCCCGAGGGCGATGGCGGTGCGCTCCGTGGGGTGCTCCGCATAGCGGAATAGGACGTCGGTGGGGGTCATGGCTGGGGTGATTGTAGCAAGGGTGGAGGGTGGGGATGCTTCGTGATGGAAGAGGGATCCTCCGCAATTTCGCTTCTGAGATGTGCGTCCTCGCCAAAGCCGTCGGAGGTTCAAAGGCTGGGGTCATGCTGAGAGGGTGTGTGAGCAGTGATCGCTTCTGAATCCGAGCCGAATAGTTATAGTCCTGACGAGCAAAGGGACGAAGGCGCTGCTTTCAGCGCGCGGGGAAAGCAAAGACAGATTCTTCGCTCTGCTCAGAATGCTCGTTGAGAATGGCTTGCGCGAGTTTGACGAAGCCCCATCCCCGCCAAGTCCAACCCTTCACCCTTCACCCTTCACCCTCGCCCCTCAACCCCGCTCGAGCGCGCGCAGGTACTCCTCGATCTCCGGGGTGGTCCACTCCTGGGCGCCGATGAAGCGGCGGCGCACGATGCCTTGTTTGTCGAGGATGTAGGTTTCGGGGGGGCGCTCGGTGCCGAAAGCGCGGTTGGACCGGCCCGACGGGTCGAGCGCGGTGGGGATGCCGAGCGGGTGCCGGGCCAGAAAGCGCCGGTATGCTTCCGGGTCCTGGTCGAAGGAGACGGCCAGGACCGCCACGCCGGGCAGGTCGCGCCGGAGCGCGGCGAGGGAAGGAAACTCGAGCAGGCACGGCGCGCACCAGGACGCCCAAAAGTTGAGCACGACGACCTTGCCGTGGAGCGCGGCGAGCGGGTCTCCGCTGCCCGGGATCGCCAGCGCGGGCGCGGGCTTGCCGACGAGGCCGAGGGGCGCGTTCCCGGTGTTGCAACCGGCGATCAGCAGCGCGAAGGCGACGAGAATGGGGCGAAAGCGCACGCTCTCTACTAT
>CAXTTW010000055.1:0-10062 GCA_964247255.1 uncultured Acidobacteriaceae bacterium | reverse complement strand
CCGCCGGGCCGTCCCAGTGCTCGCTCGCGTCCTCGTTGTAGGAGAAAAACGCGGACGGGCGGCCGCGGCGGGCGGGGGGCAGCATGAGACGGATCGACTCCGGCAGGGTGCGTCCGTTGTGCGCGAGCAGCTCGGCGGTTTCGTCGAGCGAGACCGAGTCCGAGCCGCCTGGCGTAAGGATGGGGTGCAGCTCGGCCGGCAGGGTAGCGGCGCGAGCGTCCATACGGGCGCGGTTGCCCCAAACGGTGTTGATTTCGCCGTTGTGGGCGAGGGTGCGCAGGGGCTGCGCGCGGTCCCACGATGGCGCGACGTTGGTCGCGTAACGCTGGTGGAAGACGGCAAACGGCGTCTCATAACGCGGGTCTTGGAGGTCGGCGTAGAACAGCGGCAGCTGCCGGCCGGAGCACATGGACTTGTAAATCAGGGTCTGGGTCGACAGCGAGCACACGTAGCCGGGCAGCCCGCGCCGCTCGAAGTCCTTGCGGGCCAGGTACAGGCGGCGCTCGATCCCCTCGCGATTCGCCGTAGTGGCCAGAACCTGGCGGATGACGGGCATGGTGGACCGGGCGATCGCGCCGAGGATCTCGGGCCGGGTAGGCACGCTGCGCCAGGCCAGGACCTCGAAACCTTGGTGCGCGAGCGCGTCCTCGAGCGAGGAGTGGGACTCGTCGGCCTGGGTGGGGAAGAAGACCGAACCCACGGCAAGCGGCTGTTCCGGGCTCAATGTCAGGCCGCACGAGGCGAGCAGCAGCTCGCGGGGCACGGCGGTGCAGATGCCGATGCCGTCGGAGGACAAACCGTCAGCGGCGATGGCACCGCGGTGGGCGAGCCGGCCCAGGGCTTCGAGGGCTTGCTCAAGGATGCGGTGCGAGGGGACGGCGGAAAGGGTCGCGACGAAGCCCGTGCCGCAGCTTTCGTGCTCGAAGCGCGGGTCGTACAAGCCGGAGGAAGAAGGTGAGGAGATGCGGCCCATGCGTAAATATACGTCCTTTGCCGACGGAAAACGACCGGCTGTGCACCGGGTGAAAAGCGGGGAGCGGAAACGGGGAAAGCGCCGGGCCGGACGGGTCCATAGCCTTTCGCGCTTGCATAGTTATACAGCAAGGCGTATTTTTATGCAGTGACCGCTTCTGAAAACAAGGCCGAACGTCACGAGGCGATCCGCGCGCTGGTCGCCGGGGGCAAGGTGGGGAGCCAGGACGAGCTCCGGCGCAAGCTGGGCAAGCGCGGCTTCGATGTCACGCAGGCGACCTTGTCGCGCGACATCCGCGAGCTGGGGCTGAGCAAAGGGCCGGGCGGCTACACGCTCAACGGCAACGGGTCCTCTCCGGCGGTTGACGACGAGGACGCCCTGCCCGCGTTAGGCGAGCTGCTCTTGAGCTTCGGCCTGCGCGTAAAGCAGGCGCAAAACCTGCTGGTGCTGGTCACGGTGATGGGCTCGGCGCAGCCGGTGGCGGCGGCGCTCGACAACGAGGAGCTGCCGGAGGTGGTAGGCACAGTCGCGGGCGACAACACGGTGCTGCTGGTGTGCCCCAACAAGAAACAGGCGGGGGCGCTGGCCTCGCGCCTGAAGGTGATGATCGGTTGAAAACTCTGCAAACAGCGGTGGTCGGGGCGCGCGGCTATGCCGGGCAGGAGCTGGCACGGCTATTGCTCGCGCACCCGCGCCTCGCAGGCGCGCCGCCGGTGTTTCTCGGGCGCGAGGAGGACTCACTTCTGCGCGCGCACCCCGGCCTCCGCGGGCTCGCGCCGGAGTCTGCGTTCACCATGCATCCCTTCGCCCTTGACGCGCTTGACGCGCTGGACGGGGTCGATACCGTTTTCCTCGCGACCCCGCACGAGCAGTCGCGTGAGTGGGTCCCCACACTGCTGGAGCGCGGCTTGCGCGTGATCGACCTGAGCGGGGCCTGGCGGCTCACCGAGGCCGGCAACCGCGCGGTGTACGGCTTCGCGAACACGCCCGGGACGGACGCGGTGCAGGCCCGGGCGGTGTACGGCCTGCCGGAGCTCCATGCCGCCGCCATCGCGAATGCCCGGCTGATCGCCAATCCCGGCTGCTACGCGACTTCGGTCATCCTCGCGGTCAAGCCCCTGCTCGGCCTGCTCGACCCGGCCCACGGCATCGTCGCCGACGCGAAGTCCGGGGTCTCCGGCGCGGGCCGCGAGCCTACCCCGAAAACGCACTTCATGCACGCGGCGAACAGCCTTTCCGTCTACGGGCTGTGGGGTCACCGGCACCTCGGCGAGCTGCGCGAACAGCTCGGGCTCGCCGAGATCACCTTCACGCCGCACCTGCTGCCCATTCCGCGCGGCATCCTGTCCACGGTGTATGTGCGCTTCGCGGCCCCGGCTACGGACGAGCAGGTGCGGGCGTGCTTTGCGGAGTTCTACGCCGGCCGCAAGCTGGTCCGGCTCTTTCCTAGCTTGCCGGAGATCAACGCGGTCGAGCGGACTAACTTTTGCGACCTGGGCGTGTCCGTCGCGCCGGACGGGCTGCGCGCGATCGTGGTGAGCTGCCTGGACAACCTGCTGAAGGGCGCGGCCGGCCAGGCGGTGCAAAACTGGAATCTGATGCACGGGTTCGACGAGGGGGAGGGCTTGCTGTGAGGTACATCGTCAAGCTGGGTGGCGCCACGCTCCAGGACGCGGCGCTGCTGCGCGTCTGTGCCCGGGCCATCGCCGACCTGCGCCGGGCCGGGGCCGAGGTCGCCGTGGTGCACGGCGGCGGCGTGCAGCTGACCGAAACGTTGAGGCAGCTGGGCAAGCAGAGCGAGTTCGTCGGCGGCCTGCGCGTCACCGACGCCGAAACCCGCGACACGGCGCTTATGGTGCTGGGCGGCGCGGTCAACAAGGGCCTGGTCGCGGCGCTTACGGCGCAGGCAGTCCCGGCGATGGGGCTTTCGGGCGGCGACGGGATGGTGTTTCGCGCGCGCAAGAAACAAACCGCGCCCGACCTGGGCTACGTCGGCGAGATCGCGGCGGCCGACCCGCGCTGGCTCGAAGCGATCTGGAAGATGGGCGGGGTGCCGGTCCTCTCGTCCATCGCGCTTGGCTTCGACGGGGAGTACTACAACATCAACGCGGACGAGATGGCGGCGGCCTGTGCCGCGGCCTGCCACGCGGACGCGCTCGTCTTCCTCACCGACGTACCCGGGGTGCGCGGCGCGGACGGCGCGGTTCTGCGCTGGCTCCATACCGGGCAGATCGCCGAGCTGACACGCGCGGAGGTTATCACTGGCGGCATGCTGCCCAAGCTCCATGCCTGCCGGGAAGCGCTGCTGGGCGGGGTGAAGCGGGTCAGGATTCTGCCGGCGGAGCGGGTGTCGCTGCTGCCGGATTTGATGAGCTCGCGGGTGCCGGACGGGACCGAAGTGCTGGTGGCGTGAGGGGCGAAGGTGGAGGGTGAAGCAAGTGCCTTCCGTGAAAATTGGGCGAGCGCGGCTTCCCTTTCGGGTCATGAGCGGTTCAAAGGAGTGGTGATGGAGTTACGCGAGTTGCAGGCGGCGGAGAAGCGGTTACTCCTGCCGACTTATGAACGGTACCCGCTGCAAATCACGGGCGGCGAGGGCGTGTATCTCACGATGGACGACGGGGTTCGCTATCTCGATCTCCTGAGCGGGATCGGCGTCAATGCGCTCGGCTATGGGCATCCGGCGATCGAGCAGGCATTGCTCGAGGGCGCGCGGCACCCGCTCCACACCTCCAACCTCTTCTTCGGCGAGGGCCAGGCGGCGCTGGCCGAGCGGCTCACGCGCGCGAGCGGACTCGAGCGCGCGTTCTTCTGCAACTCCGGCACCGAGGCCTGGGAAGCCGCGCTCAAGTTCGCCCGGCTTTACGCGCACACCAAGGGCGGGCTCGGGACGCGATTCCTCGCGCTCGAAGGCGCGTTCCACGGGCGCACGATGGGCTCGGTCGCGACCACGCACAAGCAAAAGTACCGCGAGCCGTTCGAGCCGGTGATGCCGGGCGTCGACTTTTTTCCCTTCGACGACGTCGCCGCGCTGGAACAGGCATGGTCGGACGAGTACTGCGCCATCCTGATCGAGCCGATTCAGGGCGAAGGCGGCATCCGGCCTGTTTCGCAGGCCTTCATGGACCGGGCGCGGGAGCTCACTCTAGAGACCGGCGCGCTGCTGGTGATCGATGAGATCCAGGCCGGCTTCGGACGGACGGGCAAGTGGTTCGCCTACCAGCACTACGCGGCCGAGCCGGACATCGTGACGGTCGCGAAGCCGCTCGGCGGAGGCCTGCCGATCGGGGCTGTCCTGTGCACCGAAGCTGTCGCGGCAACCATGCACCCGGGACTGCACGGGACCACCTTCGGGGGCGGTCCGCTCGCCTGCCGGGTGGCCTGCGCGGTCTTCGACGAGATCGAACGCGCGGGCCTGCTGGACCACATCGTCGCCGTGGGCGAGTTTTTTAAATCTCAACTTCTAGCTCTTAAATCCTCGCACTCGATCGTCAGCGACGTCCGCGGCAAGGGCCTGATGCTGGCCATCGAGCTCGACGACGCGGGCCTGGTGAAGCAGGCGCTCGACACGATGATGCACAGGCACCACATCCTGCTCAACCGCACCAGCGAGACCGTCCTGCGCTTTCTGCCGCCCTACATCCTGGAGCGCGCGCACGTCGACGAGACGATTGCGGCGCTCGACCAAATACTTGCAGGGCTGCGCGAGCCGGCGTTGACGCCGGTCGCAGCCGGAGGAGGCCGCCTTGGCGACTGACGTTCTCACCCTCGCACCGCTCACGAAAGCCGGTTTCGAGGCCGCGCGCGAATCGCTCTCCGGCCGCGATCTGTGCTCGGTCGCCGACTTGTCAACCGACGAGGTTGCCGCGATCCTGGCGCTCGCGCACCGGGTCAAACGCGCGCCGGGCGGCTACCGCCACGCGCTCGACGCGAAGCAGGCCGTGATGTTCTTCGAGAAAGCCTCGCTGCGCACGCGCCTCACCTTCCAGGCCGCGATGAACACGACCGGCGGCGCGGCCATGTTCGTCGACCAGACGCAGTCGCCGCTCGGTGAACGCGAGTCGCTTGCCGACATGGCCCGCAACGTGGACCGCTGGGTGCAGGCGATCATCCTGCGCACCTACGCGCACGAGACCATCACCGAGATGGCCCAGTACGCGGCCTGCCCGGTGATCAACGCGCTGTCGGACCACGAGCACCCCTGCCAGGCGCTGGCCGACTTCATGACGGTCGAGGAACGCCATGGCGGGTCTGCCCGGGGCGTGCGTTTTGCCTATGTCGGCGACGGCAACAATGTCTGCCACTCGCTGATGCTGGCCGCCGCGCAGCTGGGCGCGCACTGCGCGGTGGGCACGCCAAAGAACTACGCCCCGAAAGCCGACGTGGTCGCGCAGGCCCGCGCTATCGCCAACCAAACCGGCTCGGAGATCACGCTGGTGCAGGACCCGGTCGCGGCGGTCGAGGGCGCCGACGCGGTGTACACCGATGTCGTGACCTCCATGGGCTTCGAGCACGAGGCGACCAAGCGCGCGCCCATCTTTAAGCCCTACCAGGTAAACGAGGCGCTGATGGCCCACGCGCGGCCGACGGCGGTCTTTATGCACTGCCTGCCCGCGCACCGCAATGCCGAGGTGACCGACGCGGTCTTCGACGGGCCGAACTCGGTGGTCTTCGAGCAGGCGGAGAACCGGATGCACGTGCAGAAGGCGATCCTGCTGCTGCTGCTCGGGGCCGAGCTGCCGGCGTAAGAGCAAAACCTTAAACCGCCTGCGCGGCTGGCGGCCACTTCGTGGCGTGTTTTCTGAAAGGCAAAGACATGGCAAAGGAAAAAGTAGTACTGGCGTACTCAGGCGGGCTCGACACCTCGATCATCATCCCGTGGCTCAACGAGAACTACGGTATGGACGTCATCGCGATGGTGGCCGACGTGGGCCAGGGCGAGGACATCGACGCGGTCGTTGCGAAGGCGTATGCGACCGGCGCGAAGAAGGTCGTCGTGCACGACCTGCGCGAGGAGTTTATCCGCGAATACATCACCCCTACCGTCCAGGCCGGGGCGCTGTATGAGGGCAAGTACCTGCTCGGGACCTCCATGGCACGGCCGGTGATCGCGAAGGCGCAGGTCCGGACCGCGCTCGAGGAGGGCGCGACCGCGGTGGCCCACGGCTGCACCGGCAAGGGCAACGATCAGGTCCGGTTCGAGCACGCCTACCAGGCGCTCGCGCCCGAGCTGCGGGTTATCGCGCCCTGGCGCGAGTGGACGCTGCGTTCGCGCGAGGACTGCCTGGACTACGCCGAGGCGCATGGGGTGCAGGTGAGCGCGAGCCGGGTCAAGATCCACTCGCGCGACCGCAACCTGTGGCACGTTTCGCACGAGGGCGGCGAGCTTGAGGACGCGAACAATGCGCCGCTCGACTCGACCTGGCAGATGACGCGGAGCCCGAAAGAAGCGCCGGACAAGGACGAAGCGGTCACGATCGGCTTCGAGCGGGGCGCTGCTGTGTCTTTGAACGGACAAAAACTGCCGCCTGTCGCGTTGCTGGAGCTGCTCAACGAGATCGGCGCGCGCAATGCCGTCGGCCGCATCGACCTGGTCGAGAATCGCTTTGTCGGCATCAAGAGCCGCGGCGCGTACGAGACCCCGGGCGGCACTTTGATCGTCGCGGCGCACGCGGAGCTTGAAGCCTTGTGCCTAGAGCGCGAGGTGAAGCACTACAAGCAGCACATCGGCCTGCGCTACGCGGACCTGGTCTATAACGGGCTCTGGTTCACGCCTCTGCGCGAGGCTTTCGACGCGTTCGTCACGAAAACTCAGGAGCACGTCACGGGCTCGGTCACGCTGTCTCTCTACAAGGGAAATATCAGTGTCGCGGGCCGCGAAAGCGCCTACTCGCTCTACTCGGACGAGCTGAGCTCGTTCACCATGGGCGACTCCTACGACCAGAAGGACGCGGCGGGGTTCATCCGCATCCTCGGGCTGCCCGCGCGCACGCAGGCCAAGCTGCGCGAGCTGCGGACCGAACAGGTGGTCGTGAAGTGACCATGTGGTCGGGGCGGTTCCGGGAGCCGCTGGATGTCGAGTTCGACCTGTGGCAGCGCTCGATCCGCTTTGACGCCGCCCTGCTTCATGACGAGCTGGCGGCGAGCAAGGCGCACTCTCTGGCTTTGCTCGCCGCCGGGGTGCTCACGGCGGAGGAGCGGGCCCGCGTCGCCGCTGCGCTGGACCAGGTCAAAACCGTTTTCACGGCGGAGGAGGTCGCGCGCGATCCGGGTGCCGAGGACATCCACCATTTCGTCGAGCGGGAGCTGGCCGCGCGGGTCGGCGACCTGGGACTGAAGCTGCACACGGGACGCTCGCGCAACGAGCAGGTTGCTACCGACCTGCGCCTTTACACTCGGCGCGCCATCCGTGAGCTGCGCACGGGCCTGGGCGCATGGGCCGCAGCCCTGCTCGGGCAGGCCGAAGCCGCCGGCGAAGCCGCCATGCCCGCATACACTCATCTGCAGCGCGCCGAGCCGGTGCTGGTCGCGCACTGGCTGCTGGCTTACGTCGAGATGCTCCTCCGCGACGTTTCCCGCCTGGAAGACTGCGTGGAACGGATGAACGAGTGCCCGCTCGGCTCGGGAGCGGTCGCCGGGGCTACGCTCGCGCTCGACCGAACCATTGCCTCTAACGAGCTCGGCTTCCGCGCGCCTACGTACAACAGCATGGATGCCACCAGCGACCGCGATTTCGTCCTGGAATACCTGCAGGTGCTCACGATTCTGGGCATGCATATGAGCCGGTTCGCCGAGGAGATCACGCTGTTTTCGACCGCGGAGTTCGGCTTCGTGGACCTTCCCGAGGCGTTCTCGACCGGCTCCAGCGCCATGCCGCAGAAGAAAAACCCCGACCTCACCGAGCTCGTCCGCGCCAAGGTTGGCCGCATTGCGGGCGCGGCGCAAACCGTCCTGCTCGCGCTCAAAGGGCTGCCGCTGGCCTACAACAAGGACATGCAGGAGACCCAGGAGCCGGTCTTCGCCGCGACCGCAGCTGCTCTGCCCGCGGTGCGTCTCCTGGCGCGGTTCACCGGGGCGCTGCGATTCAGGTTCGACCGCATGCGGGCCGCCTGCGACCACGGCTACCTGAACGCCATGGCCGCCGCTACATACCTTACTGGCAAGGGCCTGCCGTTCCGCACCGCGCACGAGCGGGTCGGCGCGGCGGTGCGCTTCGGCCTCGAATCCGGGCGCGAGCTGGGGGATCTAACCTTATCTGAGCTGAAGGAGATCGAACCCCTGTTCGGAGAGGATTTTTACGCGGCCGTGACGCTCGAAGCCACGCTTGACTGCCACGACGTGATTGGCGGTACCGCCCGGCACCGGGTGCGCGCGGCGCTGGCTGAAGCCGAGGCCCGTGTCGCGGCGCTGCTCGCCGGCGCGGAGGATGCCCATGCGGATACGTAAGGCCCGGCTCCAGGACGCGACCAACATCTATGAGCTGGTCAACTCCCTGTCCTCGGATGGCACGCTGCTGCGGCGCGTTTTCTCGGAGATTTGCGAGAACGTCCGCGACTTCACCGTCGCCGAGTCCGACGCAGGCGCGTTCCTGGGCTGCGGCGCGCTGCACCTGTACGGCCCGCACCTGGCGGAGGTCCGCTCCATCGTGGTCCGGCCCGAGGCGAAGGGCCAGGGCGTGGGCGGCCGCCTCCTGGCCGCGCTGATCGAGGAAAGCGAGGAGCATGGCATCGGCTGCGTGTGCCTGTTCACCCGCATCCCGGAGTTCTTTTTCCGCTACAACTTCCGCGAGGTACAACAGCGCGAAGCTCTGCCCGACAAGATCTACAAGGATTGCCAGAACTGCCCGCGCATCTACCGCTGCGACGAGGTCGCGATGGCGCGCGGCGAGGTGCCGCGGGTGTCCATCCTGGGCACCAGAGAGCAGGCTAGGCAGCTGGTGCAGATCGGCGCGTAGTTACCGTCGAGCACAGAATCTTTGCACATGCATTCCGTCTGACAAAAGCGTTGCTAGACTGTGCGAGCAGTTCCACTCCCAGCTGTTGAGGCGGCGAAAGGATCGAACAGATCCCGAAGGCCGTTAACGCGACCTTCGGGTTGTTCGGTGCTGGGAGGTGATGCAGATGAAGCGCGAGCCGAAAGACTGGCTCGATGTAGCGGTACGGATCGTGATTGACTGGCGATTCGTAGCCGCGGTTGCGGTCGTCCTCAGGGTGCTGCTCAATCGGTAGTGCCCACTGCTCGGGTGGGGCATCAACCCCCACCCGACTAAGGAGATAGTACCGCTCCCGACCAACCTGCGTCACGCGAAAATTGCCCTGGATCAGCGCACTACCCCCGCCCCGTCCGCCGGCCAGTACACGAACGCGGCCTTGCCGTAAATAAACGCCCGCGCCACCGGCCCGAAATCACGTGAATCAGAGGAGATCGACCGATGGTCGCCCATGACCCAGTACGCCCCTGCGGGGATGCGCTGCTCCGGGACCGACCGGCCGTCCTCGTAGAGCGGGGGCACATAGGGCTCGACGAGCGCATGCCCGTTCACGAAGACGACTCCGTCAGCCACTCGCAGCGAATCGCCAGGCAGCGCGATCACGCGCTTGATGTAGCTCTTCGCCGGGTCGCCAGGGTAGTGGAAGACCACCACGTCCCCGCGCTCGATCCGTTCGAAGCGGTAGATGAATTTGTTGATGAACAACCGGTCCTGGTCGTGCAGGCGCGGGGCCATGCTGGTGCCCTCAACCCGTACCGGCTGGTACACGCAGGTGATGATGAGGGCCGAGGCACCGACTGAAATCGCGAGGTCGCGCAGCCAGGTCCGCAGGTGCCCCGTCCAGCTCATCGATGCGCGATCACTGACAACCGAGCGCCCCCGGCGGACACAGCAGCTTATCCTGGGCGGGCTGGTGGCCGGGCTTGGTGAGCGGCTTTTGCGCCGACGGATTTGAGTCCGCGCTGCTTGAGTCGGACAGGTTCGCGGCGGAAAGGGTCAAAGGCCGCTGGAGCGTCATTTCGACCGTCTCGCCGGCGGGCAGGTTCACGTCGTTGCCGCGGGTCAGCAGTGTGTAGACCAGACCCGTGACCCCGCCCGCGAC
>CAXTTW010000054.1:0-10066 GCA_964247255.1 uncultured Acidobacteriaceae bacterium | reverse complement strand
CTCGCCGGCCGAACTCCCGCCGGCCCGCTCCCGCCCGACTGGCCCGGCATCTACCACGCAACATGCGGGGGTGAAACCACCTGGGCCGGCTTCGCCCGCGCGATCTTCGCCGAAGCCGCGAAACTCGACTCCAGCTTACGCGTCCAAGTCCAAGGCACTCCCACATGCAAGTACCGCACGCCCGCTACCCGCCCCCATCGATCGCTTTTGAGCAATGCGAAGCTCGCGGAGCACTTTCATCTTTCCCTGGATCGCTGGGAGACGGCTTTTCGCGGGATCTGCGAAGAGGTAGCTTTTCAGCATGGAGCCGCTTGACGCAAGGATTCCGGAAACACCGATTCAGCGCCCTTTACCTCGCTCTAGGCGCATGCAACAGATCGCGCAGCTTATCTTCCGCTTCTTTCTAGGTCAGGGTGCCGTCCAGGCGGTTGGCATACTCACCAGCTTCTATCTGCTGCGTGCGTTAAACATCGACGCTTACGCCCAATTCTCGTTTGCAATGAGTTTCCAAGCATTGGCTGGACTTCTGGTGGATCTCGGCTTCAGCGGCACCATCGTTCCTTTGGTCGGCAGCCGTCGGAACGATCGAGCTGTGGTGGGTCGTTATGTGCGTTCAGCACGGCATCTACGCGATCGCTTGTTTCTCAGCCTATCTCCGGTGGCCTTCGTGCTCTTTCTGCTTATTATGAGGCGGCATCACTGGGACTGGAAAGCGCAGATGGCCCTATCCGTCTCGGTCTTCATTTCCATTTACTTCACAGGTAAAGCGGGTTACTTCGCGATACCCATGGTTCTTCACGGAAGCATGGGCGAGCTGTACCTTCCGCAGATCAAGATAGGCCTTCTCCGACTAGTCAGTCTCCTTGCATTTCACTTTGCCGGCATTCTCAACAGCGCGACAGCCGCCTTGAGCGGCACGGCCGGTCTCATCGTAAGCGCGGGGTTGCTCGAGACCAAAGCCAGGCGCTATCTCGACTGGCCGGCCAAGCCGGATGCCGGAACCAACGCCGAAGTACTGCGATATATCCTGCCCGCCATGCCTGCTATGGTATTTGCCGCGTTTCAGGCCCAAAGCTCCGTTTTTCTTATCAGCATCCTGGGGCAGACTGCCAACATCGCTCAGGTTTCCGCGCTGGGGCGCTTGAACCAGGTTTTTGCGATGCTAACCGTTTTCAATGTAGTCATTGTGGAGCCTTTCATGGCTCGCCAGCAGTCCGCGCGAGTGCTCTCCAGGTACTTACAACTGGCCGCTCTTGCGGCCGCTGCCTGCGTACCTATCGTATTCTTTGCGTTCGGCGCTCCAGACGCGACTCTTTGGCTTCTTGGATCGAAATATCAGGGCCTGGAGGCAGTGGTAGGCTGGGCCGTGCTCGGAGGCGCGCTGAACTATCTTCAAGTGCTGCTTTGGATCATGAATCGTTCTCGAAAATGGATCTATTGGCGAGGCACATTTCTTGAAATCGCTTTGACGCTGCTCGTGGAGGCGGCTTATCTCATCTTCCATGGAATGCGTTCTACGGCAGACGCGGTGTACTTTTCAATTGTTTGCACGGCTGGCCCGTTGGCGACCCACGCTTACATCGCAGGATACGGGTTAATACGCGAAAAGCGGGCATCGACGCATGAGCTGGCCGCCTCCGCATGAGTTTCTCGGCCCGCTTCTAACCCGCGGCAATCTTAAGATAGCCGCGGGAATAATGAAGCCGAAATACCAGGGCGAGCAGCGGATTTGGGCATCTCCAGCGCGCGGACAAGCTTGCGGCTGCTCGCAGGATGGGTAAAGCCCAGTACTCGTCCGTGCACAACTTCCATAACCTCGCTTTGAGTTTTCCATAGCGGTAATCTTTTTTGTGCTCAGGCCAGAGTTGATCGAAGCGAGATGCCGCGGAGCCGACTGTGACCATCCTTCGACATGCTTGCGCGACGCTTGTCGGATGCAGGTGATACGCCAGCGCTTCAGGCAGGAAGGCGACCCGCAGCCCGTGCCGCTTTTCCAGCCTGTATCCGAGCTCTAAATCCTCCATGGCCGCCCCGCGAAAGCCCTCATCGAAAGTATGCTCGCGAAGGTAGCTGGTTTTCAGCGATAAGTTGCTCGTGTAGAAGTGGCGCCAATTTGGAGAGACGCCGCGGAATAAATCTCCGTAGGCGAATTGCATACCGCTTGCATCCAGCCAGCGCATGAATGCGGTAACGGTTTGACCTTGCTCGCTCCAGCGTGTCAGGCCCAGTCCTGCAAGAGATACGGCCGGCTCTCCTTGATGCAAGGCAAGGTGTTCCGCTACCAGGTTCGGAGTCGCGAGGATATCGTCGCCGATCATGAGGCAGACAGGGGAGCGAAGCAGAGCAATAGCTTGATTGCGCGCGCGGGCCGGGCCGCTGTTTGGCTGCCGTATGTATCGCAGGTTGAGCTTGGTCGTCCTGAGAAAGCGCTTGATCGCCTGCTCTGTATTGTCTGTCGAGCCGTCATCCGCCACGATGACCTCGAAGGTTTTCCAACTCTGGGCTTCTAAATGCTCCATGCAGCGTAGGAGCACATCTGCCCGATTGTATGTCGGGATGATTATGCCGATGGGGAAAGTTTCGGTGTTTCCTTCTGGCGATGAGAGCGGAATGTCGGAGTTTCTCATGACTGCTTGTCCATCTTCGTGAACCGCTTGATTGCCCTATTCTAATCTGGCCTGGTAGCGGGCGCCAGGCTGCCCATGGATGCATGAAAGCCGGCCTCATGTCCGCAAAACATAGCTAAAGAGGAGCCTCGATCTGCTCCATGCCCCGTACTTGATCGCTTTTAAAGCCCGCTTGAGGAAGCGCAAGCGGCAAAGCAGCCGCTCCTCGAGAGTGCCCGAGCTGAGATAGAAGGCGTACTCGGCTTCCCAAATACGCTCCTGCCGCTTCAGGTAAGTAGGGTCAGTGTTTTTATCGGCCCGGCTTCCTGAGAGCTGGTGCTGTAGCTCGGCCTGCAGGATGAAGATGCTGTTTGCATCTGCCTGCAGCGCGTGAAAGGTCGCATGGTCGAGGTAGTCGAGCGGGAAGCGCACAGGAAAGCCGCCCATGGCGGATAGAGCCGAGACCCGAAGAACAGCTCCGGAGTTGTAGATGTGCAGCTTGCGCCGCGCAAGCCCGTGGATGCGCGTGCTCAGAACGGGGTAGACGCCAAATGCGGGCGGCAGGCGGGGCGACTGGACGATACCGTTCTCGATGAGCTTCGGCACAAGCGCGTTGACGGACCCCGGCAAGCTCCCGCCGGATGTGAGCGCGAGAAGCTCTTCGATGTACGCGCGGGTGACGGTCGTGTCCTGGTCGAGCAGCAGCAGCCAGGGAATGCCGGTCTCCCGCGCTGCCTGGAGAGCCAGGTTGTAGGGCTGCGCCAGTCCGGGGTTCGCTGGGTTGCGCGTGTACTGGCCCGCGAAGCCGGGCGGCGCTTCCTGAAACGACGGTGAATTGTCGAAGATCGCCAGGCTCACTCGCGCGCCGGCTCCCTCGCAGACGGCCAGCGCATTCTGCAGTGAACCATACGCGGCGCTTTGCCTGGCGGACATGCGGTACAGCACGATGATGGCCAGGATGCGTTCGAATCCGGGCCTCTCCGTTGCCGGCGAGACCAGCCTTTCAGCCATGGAGGAGATCGCGGACATAGCTGACCGGGCCCCATGCGAAATGGAAATGGCCGGGCAGGATCGAGAGACCCCGGACGACTCTGGGCAAGCGGCCTCGCTCGAGCAGGCAGGCCCGCTTTTCCATGTAGACCGCTTTTGCTGCAGCATAGCGCGCGCTTCGCGCGGCGCCGGCGATCCCGGCCAGCTTGGAAGCGGCGAGCCTGTACCGCTCCGCCCCCTCCCGGTGGAAGCGTACCCGCGCCTCCCTGCTTCTTTGGAGCGCTTCGCGCTTGGAGACGCCGCGAATACCCAACTGCTGAGTGTTGTGGAGCCGGTAGCGGATGAGCTTGTCCGGAACGGCGCGAAGCTGCCCACGGGTGGAAAGGCAAAGCGCCATCCATCCGTCATGGACGTGCTCCGCCGGGATCGGCGTGAACACGTACGCAAGGCTAGCGCGGAAGATAAAACAAGCACCGGTGACAAGTGGGCGGCGGGTGAGGAAAAATGTCTGCCCGCGCTCGAACTGCCGCCTTTCGCGTGGTCCGAAGTGGACGGTGCTCCACAGGGTACCCGGTTCCGGCGCTCCGTCCTCATCCATCAGCTCGGCGTCGGAGAACGCTCCGACTGAGGTTGGATCCGCTTCCAGGGTTTGGGAGAGTACCTCCAGCTTTCGGGGCATCCACGTGTCGTCCTGATCGCAAAGCGCGACGAGTTCACCCTTGCAGAGGCCGATCGCCTTTTCGAAATTTTTCGTCGAGCCAAGATTCCGCTCGTTGCGGACAAAGCGCACGGGGAAGGGAACGGTCCGGGCGAACTCACTCACCAGCTCCGGGGTCGTATCCGTCGAACCATCGTCGCAGATGACCAGTTCAAATGGCAGAAGGGTTTGCGCACGGATGGAAGCCAGCTGCTCCGGTAGGAAGCGGCTGCCGTTGTACGTACACATGGCGACAGATATCTGCATTACGGCCTAGAACAGAATAAACCCATGGGCGCGTGAGCGCATGAAGCAAAGGTCGCAGCACGCCCTTTCGCGCGCCTCGCTTATATTTGGTTCAGAGCTTGGCAGGTCGGCGCGGGCGGCGCGAGGAGGGGAGCTTGGAAATTCTTGCGATCGTCGTGCGCTATGGGACAGCGCTCGAAGATTCGAAAACCCTCAAGGGAGTCTGCCCGGCGCTCCTTGCCGATGCCGAGCTTGCGCGTGTTTACCGGCTGCTGATCTGGGATAACAGCTCCGAGCCTCTGCCGGATCCCGCCCTGCCGGTTCCGTTCACCTACAGGCACTCTGCGGCGAATCTGGGCGTGTCAGGTGCATTCAACGGAGCGCTGGCGCTGGCGCTGGAGCGCGGGGCCGCGTGGATGCTCCTGCTGGACCAGGACAGCGCGATCGATGGGGAGTTCCTGCGCAGGATGCACGCGCACGCGCTGGCCCTGGAGGACGATCCGGCCTATGCCGCGATCGTGCCGACGGTGACGGTCGGCGGCGTGCTCGTCTCGCCGAAAGAGCAGCTGTTCAACCGCAACCGAAGCTACCCGGCGGGGGAGTGCGGGACGGCCCCCGGAGAAGCGATCGCCATCAACAGCGGCTGCCTCATGCGGCCCTCGGCGCTGCACGCCATCGGCGGATTCAGTACCGACTTTTGGCTGGACTTCTCCGATATTTACGTCTTTCACCAATTCTTCGCGGCCGGGAAGAAGGTGTGGCGGGCCGCCGACGCCGCCTTCGAGCACGACATGTCGATCATGGACTATGACCGGCTGATGACGCCTTGGCGCTACCGGAATTTCTCCTATGCCGAGACCGCGTTCCACGACCTGTACCGCGGCAGGATCGAGAACCTGATCCAAACCGCGCGGCTGTTCGCGCGGGCCATCAAGCAGCGCTTCAAGTACAGCAACCCAGAGTTTTCCCGGATCGCTTGGGAGCAGTTCCTGTACAGGATGCTCAATCGTAAGAAAGCTCGGATACGGAATTGGCGAGCGACCGCCGGCTACCGTCGGGAGGGAACGGCGGCCTCGTGAAAATCGCGGCGGATCTCCGTTTTCATATACCGGCAGCAATCAGGGCGACACCCCGGACATGGATGGCGGCATTTACTTTCCTCGTTTTTCTTGGGGTCTGCCTTTTTCTTTTCCTTGCGATCGTACTTCCCACCCTCAAGGGAGCAGGGGCCATCCGGCTTGGGGCGGATTCCGCGACTTACCTGGCGGTGGCCGATGCCGTGCGATCCGGAGGTGCCCAAGGAGTAGCTTACATTACACTGACCGGAAACTTTGTCGGCCCGGTCGCGCTCGCTTTGCTGCTCAAGTCCGGTTTCGCCATCGTCCTCTTCAATCTCATATTGTTCCTCGCCGGTATTTACGCGGCCGGCAGGGCAACCGGCATCGACAGATGGGCTTTGTGCGTCCTGCTGATATTAAATGCGGAAACGCTCGTAAGCATCATTACGCTTAATAAAGAGATTCTGGCGCTCTTCTCCGTGCTTTTACTAGGCAAGTATCTCTATAGCAGCAGCCGGTCGAAGATCCTCTTAGCGGTTGTCCTGCTTTTTGCATTGATGGCGCGCTGGCAGCAATTTGCGATTGTGCTGTTGTTTTTGTTTCTCCGCAGGCAGGGCTCACGTTTAGCCCGGAATCCAAGGGCAGCTATCGCTCTCATCGTGTTCCTGATGACAATCGCGTACCCAGTAGCCTCTTCCAGGCTCGATTTGAGTGAGCTTACAGTTCAGGGGGAAACGGGCGGTACGGTAACCAAGTTGAACGCGATGCAAGCGCACTTTCTTTTCCCTCTTGTAGTTGCTCCGAAAGCTTTTCTGAACTTGGCCGGACAACTTGCCACACCCTGGTATTACTTCCAAGGCTACTCGGGACTCGATGAAAACGATTGGCAAAATCGATACATCATACAGCTGCACACAATCGCCATGCTTCTTCTCTGCATAGGCATAGTTGCCCGGGGGAAGTTGCGCTTGAGCGAGCCGTTCATTTTCCTTGGCGTTCTCTACCTCGTCGTGACGGCGTTGACGCCATTCGTGCAGCCTCGTTATCAGTACCCGGTCTACGGCTTGCTTTGCTTGGAAATGGCAAGATCGGAGCCGCAGCGACATATCCCTATCAAGCGGCTGCGCTGGCTTTAATCCTTTTCGGGTTCCGGTCACTTTCCACAGTGGCTCGGTAAGCCCGGTATGTCGCTTCCGCAGACTGCGCCCACGTACAATGCCCGGCCCGTCTCGGCCCCGCTTCCCGCAGCCTCGCGGCGAGTCGCGGGTCCGCCGCGATGCGACTCATGGCATCCGCGATCGCCTCCACAGATAGTGGGTCCACCAGCAGGGCCGCCTCGCCTGCCACTTCCGGCATCGAGCTCACATCGCTGGTGACGACCGGCGCTCCGGCGGCCAATCCTTCCAGCACCGGCAGGCCAAACCCTTCATACAGGGAGGGGTAGACTAGCATCGCGCAGCCGGCGAGCAATGCCGCCTTTTGTCCTTCTGTCACAAAACCCAGAGTTTGCACGCGGGCGCGCACCGGCGACCCCTCTAGCGCGGCCAGGAATTCACGGTAGTTCCAGCCCAGCTTTCCCGCGATGAGCAAGGTAAACGGGGGATGCCGTTCGGCAAACCACTCGAAAGCGGACAGAACTCGCCGCAGATTCTTCCTCGGCTCCAGCGTGCCGAGAAAAAGAACGAAAGGCACCCGCACTCCTAGCTGCCGGAGGGCCGCTTGCGTCTGCTGCGGCGTCGCCGGTGCAGACGTTGCAACGCCGAGGCGGGTGACGTGGCCCGGGAAACGCGATGGACCGAACAGCCGCTCGGCATCCGCTTCGGTGGAACGGGAAACAAACAACGGGCACTCCGCCGCGCGCATCGCCCGGCGTGTAAAGAAAGGGAAGAGAAGCCGGCGGGCCCGCGTGTGCAGCTCCGGGAACAGGGTAAAGGTAAGGTCGTGGATCGTTACTGCCCGGGCGCATGGTGCTACCAGCGGGTGCGTGTAGTGCAGGGAATGAAGCACGTCGGCATGGTGCCGCAGGGCCAGCAGCGGCAGAATCGTCTGCTCAAAGAGCAGCAAAGCTGCGCGCCTGCGGAAGATTCGAGCGTTTACCGGAAGGAAGTGTACATGCAACCGGGCAAGCCGGTCGTTGCGGTGGAGCGGGTCGTCATCCTGTATGGCCACGTACAAGCAATCAGGGGGCCGCATCAGCGCCGCCAGCTCCTGCAGGAGGTGGTCCGCATAAACGCCCACACCCGTCCGTTGAAGCGGAACTTGGGTAAAATCAAGCAACACCCGCATACAGACAGTATGCACGGCGGGCGAGTCGGCGGGGCGGTCGGTCCGATCCTCTTCGGGCGCGCGGTATACTCTTACTGGCGTTTATGACCCCCGAGCAGTCGTCCCCGCATCCCCGAAGCCATCCGCTCAACCTTGTTTCCTCAGGGCGCGCTTCCCGGGAAAGCATCGAACGTTCGATTTCCGTCTCCATCGTCACGTATCACACCCCAGTCAGCGAGATCTCCGGTGTGCTCGAGGATCTGAAGCGCAGCCGCTGCCCTGTGGAGGTCACCGTCGTCGACAACTCGCGAAATGCCTCGCTGCGCTCCCTGGTCGAACAGGCCGGCTTTATGTACCGCGCTTCCGGCCGCAATCTAGGCTTTGGCGGCGGCCACAATCTGGCCATGCGGCAAGCCCTGCGCAGCAGCGACTACCATCTGGTCTGCAATCCCGATGTACGCCTGGGGCCCGACGTTTTGGGCAGCCTCGCCCACTTCATGGACGAGGCTCCGGAGATCGGCTTGGTGATGCCGCGCGTGCTCTACCCGGACGGACGCGAGCAGCGGCTGTGCAAGCGCCTCCCCACGCCCGCGGATTTGTTCGCGCGCCGCTTTCTAGGCCGCTGGTCTAAACCGGGTCTGCGCCGGAGTAAGGACGGGTATGAGCTCCAGCACCTAGACCTGAGCATCGCTCGCGAAATTCCCAGCCTTTCCGGCTGCTTCATGTTCCTGCGCTCCTCCGTTCTGAGGCGGATCGGGTTATTCGACCCGCGCTACTTTATGTATATGGAGGATGTAGACCTTTGCCGGCGCGTGGGTCAGGTGGCGCGCACGGTCTTCTACCCGGCGGTGAGCGTCACCCATGGCTATGCCAAAGGTTCCTATAAAAGCCGGAAGCTGCTCCGTCACCACATGATTTCCGCGCTGCGCTATTTTAAGAAGTGGGGATGGTTTGTGGACCCCGGCCGCCGTCTTCTGAACAAGCGGACCGAGCCGTGGCTGCCCGTGTCCGCGCCGGCTTCTACCGCGACGTACGCGGGTACCAGGTGAGCGCGCCGTCCACGGCCACGTCTGTGTTCGATCCGGGGCGGTAGACCGGGGCGCGCCACTGCTCGTACTGGACCGAGACGCGGGCTTCCACGTCTTTGGCCGCGCCGAAGCGCTTGACCACCTCGCCCCGGAACTGGTTCTGCGTGGTGCCGCCGGGGACGAAGTCCTTGGCCTGCTTGACGCCGCGCCAGGCAACCTGGACCTGCTCCTCCGGCGACAGATGCCAGGTGAGCCAGGCGTTGCCGCCCTTCGATTCGCGCTCGTTCGGGTCGCCGAACAGGAAGCCTTTGTTCGTGGGACCCTGCTGCTGTACGTTTTCCCACGCCAGGAACTGGCCGCGGTTCGAGTCGGTGATGGGCGGGTCGGAGTCCGAGCCCTCCACCCTCAGGTCGAGCTTGGGCGCGCCGGGGAAGTGCGAAAGGTAAAGCCCGGGCCGGTAGGCGGCGTGGCGCGGGGCGGAGATGGTGCTCACGTCGTCGTGAACGAACGAATCGGTATAAAGAGTCACCCAGTCGCGCAGGAACGGCAGCTGCCAGGAGAAGTCGAAGGTGCCGAAGCGCGCGCCGGGGTCGGTGCGCGAGTTCTTTTGCGCGACGGTCACATTCTGGAAGGAGAAGAACGACCGCAGAAAGCTGTTGACCGTAATGGGCACGTGGCCCTTGCCGCCCCAGATCGCGGTGCGCTCGAAGCCGACTTCTACATAGCGGGTGGGCTTGAAAGACAGCTTCTCGACGTGGACCCAGGGCGCGCGCGGCGCGGTGTGGCCTTGCAGTGGGCCGACGAAGAAGTCGTACCGGATGGGCCCGATGACGTCCGAGAGCAGGGGAACGTGGAGCGGCTCGCTCCGGTCGATCTGGAAGGCGTAGATGTTTTCGGCGTTGCTGCTCCAGGCGAACGCGCCGCCCACCGCCGGCCCCATCCAGTGGTCGCTCTTGCCGAAGGAGAACTCGTGGCCGCCGAGGCGTCCGGAGACGTTGGCCTCGAGGATGCGGAACTGGTTGGCCGCGGGGATGGGCCCGAGCGGAATGGTGCTTTGCACGGGGTTGGCCGCCACCGGGATCAGGTCGACGCCCTGGCTGAGTGTCGTGAACAGGGCGGGGGAGTAGCCGAGGGCCGAGGGGGCGTGCTGGTACTCGCCGCGGACGTAAAGAGAGA